>DASQGY010000234.1:0-14653 GCA_035632375.1 Bryobacteraceae bacterium
GATCGAGGAATCGAAGATGGCGCGGCGCAAGCACCGGCCTCCCTTCAAGCCGTCCCCGTCGTCGCAATTGAAGTGGCCGCGCGTGAAGTAAGCTACTCCGCCAGCGCCGGAACATCTACCCAGACACGCTTCTTCCACGACTCCATCCCCTTTTCCGCGAGTTGGACTCCCTTGGCGCCCTCCAGCAGATTCCAGGGAAAAACGCGATCGGCGACAACGTGCAACAGAAACAGCTCCCACTGCCGCTTGAATGCGTTGTCGAAGCTGTCCTGCTGCGGAACCTTCTGCCAGTCGTCGAAGTAGTTAAGAGGATTGTCAGTATCGGGGTTCCACACTGGACGCGGCGTCGCAGCGGACGGCTGGATCCAGCAGTCCCGCAAGCCTGCCACCGCGGAGCCCTTCGTGCCATCCACCTGAATGGTGAGCAGATCGTCGCGGCGAACGCGCACGCACCAGGATGAGTTGAAGTGCGCGACAATCCCACCTTCCAGCTCGAACGTCGCATAGGCGGCATCGTCGGCGGTGGCTTCATACATCAGTCCCGTTTCATTCCAGCGTTGTGGGATGTGGGTTTGGCCCCGGCAAGAAACTGCGCGCACCGGCCCGAACAGATTGTCCAGTACGTAACGCCAATGGCACAGCATGTCCATGATGATGCCGCCGCCTGCTTCCTTGCGATAGTTCCAGGA
The DNA here is from genome assembly GCA_035632375.1 of Bryobacteraceae bacterium. Classification (GTDB taxonomy): domain Bacteria; phylum Acidobacteriota; class Terriglobia; order Bryobacterales; family Bryobacteraceae; genus Palsa-89. Next base: position 690 of record DASQGY010000234.1, read on the forward strand.
TGGCCGCTGAGCGGGAACGGTGTCGCCTTCGAAAACCCAGTAGCCAAATTCGCCGCGAACGGAAAGGATGCGGCCGAAGAATCCTATGTCGCGGAGCGTCTTTAGCTTCAGCAGTCCGGGCAGCCAGAGCTTGTCCTGAACCACGCCGTGCTTCACGCCGGCCGTTTCAGCTAACCGGTAAAGTTCCAGCGCAGTTTGCAGACTATCGGCACTAGGCTTCTCACAATAGATGTGCTTCCCGCGAGCGATTGCCTGTCGCACTGCCGGGGCGCGGCGATCGGTAGTCTGCGCGTCGAAGTAGATGGAATAATCAGGATCGTCGAGCGCGCGTTCCAGATCGGTGGTCCACGGCACCCCACCGCTCTCTTGGGCGAGTGCCTCCAGTTTCGCGGCATTGCGCCCGACAAGCATTGGCTTGGGCATGATTACTTCGTTCTCTGAGATTTTCACGCCGCCTTGTTCCATGATGGCGAGAATCGATCGCCGGAGATGCTGATTCACCCCCATGCGCCCAGTGACGCCATTCATGACGATCCCAACCGACCGCACCGTTCGTGAACTCACCGCCCCTCCTATCCGTTTCCCACACAGGCTAAAGCCTGTGCCACCACTTGCTAACAAGTTTTTTCGAGTAACCTGTCAGAACGTGGTAGCACAGGCTTTAGCCTGTGAAATATCCACGGGGTCATGTTCCGCTACTCGTCGTCTGAGGTATCGCCCCCGCAGGCAAAGCCGGCGCCTCCACTCCCGCTCGCGGCAAAGTACCGTCCAGCTCCTGCCGCCAATGCGCGACATCGCCCGCCGGCCCATAACAGTAAATCATGCGCAGCGGCGTCGATCCCACGTTCGTCAGTTGATGAAAAATGCCCGGCGGAATATACACTACCTGGCCGGAGCTCAACGTGTTCCGCTCATCGCCCAGGCACATTTCGCCAGTTCCTTCGACGATGAAATAAATCTCTTCCTGCTCCTGGTTATGCCACGGCACCTGCCCGCCGTTTGGCTCAAGCGTGACGTTGCCCATCGAAAAATTTGAAGCTTGGATCGGGCTCGCCCCACCCACCAAATTCTGAGTCCGCCGCCGCGCCGGGTACGTTCGTCCGGCGATTTGAGAAAGGTCTGCGATGATCATCTTGGTCTACAATACCGGCCCGATGCGCCACGGCACGAATTCCTTGTGGCCCAGGCGCTCGCTCGAAGTCTTCTCGCCCGATGCCACGCGCAGCAGCAGGTCGAAGATCTCGCGGCCAACTTGCTGGACGGTTGCCTCACCGTCCGCGATCCGGCCGGCGTTGATATCCATGTTGTCTTGCATGCGGCGATAGGTCGCACCGTTGCTGGCGATTTTGACCACGGGTATGGTCGGGAATCCAATCGCGCTGCCACGGCCGGTGGTGAACGCGATCATGTTGACGCCGCCTGCGGCGAGCCCGGTCAGCGACACTGGATCGTAACCCGGCGTATTCATAAACACAAATCCCGGCGTCTGGATGCGTTCCGCGTAATCCACGACATCGGTGAGCGGTGAGGTCCCCGCCTTAGCCACCGCACCCAGCGACTTCTCGAGAATGTTGGTCAGGCCGCCCGCTTTGTTTCCCGGCGTGGGGTTGTCATCGAAGCTGCCGCCGAATCGCCTGAGATAGGTCTTGTAGCCTTCGACGAACCCAAGGAGTTTTTCCGCGACCTGCCGGTTGCGCGCACGCCGCACAAGTAGATGCTCGGCGCCGAATATCTCCGTCGTCTCCCCCAGGACCGCCGTTCCACCGAGTGCCGCCAGCATATCGGAACACACGCCCAGCGCCGGATTCGCTGTGATTCCGGAGAACGAGTCCGACCCGCCGCAGTTCAAGCCCAGAACAATTTTCGATGCCGGCGTTTCAACGCGCTTTTCCGCCGATGCGCGCTCCATCAACCCGATGATTGTCTTCCGTGCCGCTTCCACCGTAGCGCGCGTTCCTCCACTCGACTGCACCGTCATTCCAACCAGCCGATCCGTCCGTGGCGCGCCCTCCCCCAGGTAATGATCGATCTGATTCACCTCGCAGCCCAATCCGAGAATGATCGCCGCCGCCACGTTGGGATGGTTGAGAACGCCGCCCAACGTACGCTGCAATTGCTCCGTGTCCGGGCCGATGGTGTGCCCGCAGCCTTCGCCATGCGGGAAAGCCGCGACGCCGTCGATATTCGGCGGCAGTAGATCTGCGGAGAAGCTTGCCGCGATCAGCTCCGCGGTATGAGCGGCGCAGTTGCTGGCTGCCACCACGGCGATGTAATTCCGCGTCCCCACCCGGCCGTCCTCGCGTGGATATCCCAGGAAAACGGGGGTATCTTTCGAAGCCGTGGGCAGCCCGATCTCAGACTCCGGGAATTCGTACGCAAACGAGAGTTCTTCGAACGACACGTTGTGCGTGTGGACATGCCTGCCTGGCTCAATGCGGATGCGCGCGCGGCCCATCATCTGCCCATAGCGCACGATGTTTTCGCCCGACGCAATCGCTCTGAGCGCCACTTTGTGGCCAGCCGGAATCGGATCTTCCACGGCAACAGAAATTCCGTCCACGCGAATTTGCTGCCCCGGCGATAGCGCCACGCGTGCGATGGCGATGTTGTCCGCCGCGTGCAAATGAATGACGGCGTTTTCCGCTGTCGGCAATTTCGCGATCTCAAGCAAACCCATAGTTACCTTTCGAGCACGGTCTCCGTGATCTGCTCGCCCGTATGCACGTGAAACAGATTGCCAGCCGGATGAATCCAGATCCCTTCGCCCTTCGCCGGAACCGGAATGTCCTCAATCTTCGTCGCCACAATGAACTGCGAGGTCTCCACTCCCGGAATTAGCTTACCGATGTGTACGTGGACATGACACTGCGTCTGCACGCTGGGCGCGTTGTAGGCCACGGCCCAATCGTCGCCGAACAGCGATTTCCCTTTCGCGAACGCGGCGGCCCACAAGTAAGCCCGCTCTTCAGCGCCCAACAGGTCAATGGACCGCTCGTGCGTCCGTGGCAGCGCCAGCCAGCGATTTGCTTTGGAAGGGTTGGCGTCTTTCAGAATAAACACCTTTACATCGGGTGCCTGCTTCTCAGCTTCACGGCACAAGCTGCACTGCCGCGCTTCCATCGTCTCCGGCTTGGCGGCGTCGCAGGCGCAACTCACAATATCCGCGCGTAACGCGGACACGGCTAGCAGCACGGCGGCGATCAGGATGCGATGCACTCAATTCGATTATATATAGCGCCGCTAACTATACTGGGATTTGCTCTCCCAAATGCTTTGGAAGCGTGCCGCGATTCTGGTCGCCAGCGCTGCCTTGTTCTTCCTCTACTTCTTCGGACTGACTCGTACCGGCTTGCTCGGGCCCGACGAGCCGCGCTATGCCGCCATCGGCCAAGCTATGGCTCAGACCGGCGATTGGGTGACGCCTCGGCTCTGGGGAGATCCGTGGTTCGAAAAACCGGCGCTGCTCTATTGGATGACCGCCGCCGGTTTCAAAGCAGGACTCGACGAAGACCTGGCGCCGAGGCTGCCCGTCGCGGTGCTGAGCGTTGCGTTCTTGATTTATTTCTTCCTCGCGCTGCGACAAGAATTTGGCGAACGAGCCGCCTTCTACGCAACGGTCATCCTGGCCACCTCCGCCGGATGGCTCGCTTATAGCCACATCTCCGTGCCCGATCTGCCGATGTCGGCCGCGTTCGCCGCCGCCATGCTGTTAGTGATGCGCGAATCCAACACGAAGCGGAATGCCTGCATTGCCGGACTCCTGCTGGGGATCGCGATCCTGGCGAAGGGCCTGGTTCCCCTCGCGCTCTTCATACCGGCAATCTGGTTTCTGCGGCGTCGCATCAAGGATTTGCTGGTGGTCTTCGTGGTTGCCGCTGCGATCGCCGCCCCCTGGTACATACTCGCGACAATGCGCAACGGCCTCCCGTTTCTCGAAGAGCTGTTCTGGAAGCATCACTTCGGCCGCTTCTTCACGCCCGAGCTGCAACACGAGCGGCCCTTCTGGTTCTTCATCCCGGTCCTAGCCGCTGGACTCTTTCCCTGGACTCCGCTCGCTTTGCTCCTGTTCTGGAAACGCCTCTATCGCGATCACCGCACAGCGTTTCTGCTCGCGTGGTTCGTATTTGGCTTCGTTTTGTTCTCCGCCTCCCGCAACAAACTCCCCGGCTACCTGCTCCCTCTGATTCCGCCGGTCGCGGCGCTGATCGGCGTCGCCATCGCCGAGGCTCCGGCGCGAGCCGGCAAAGTGGTGTTCCCGGTGGCCTTGAGCGCTGCGCTACTTTGGTTCATCCCCGCGATTCACGATCTGCTTCCACAAGCGCTGCTTTCGGGCATGTCTCATGTCCAATTTCGACTCCCCCTATCTTGGGTTCTCCCCGCCCTATTGGTCACCCTATGCTGTGCTCTCCTCGCCAGGAATGGGCGCGTCGATTGGGCCCTGGGGCTGGTCGCCGTGCTAATCACCGCCTCCGTGGTTCGGATGATCTGGCAGGTCTATCCCCAGCTCGATAATTCCGTATCGGCTCGCGCCCGCTGGAAATCTTCTTCAAAATCAATCATTTGCCTCGGTGATGAGACCCGCTCCTGGCACTACGGGCTCAACTACTACGCCCGCCGGCATCTTCCCGATTGCGATTGAGCCGCGATTATAGTAATCTCTATAGAGATAGAGGTTATTGTGGCCACGGTCGAAGACACTCTCGTATCGCAGTCGCTCCAGGAGCAAACCGAAACCGAGTACGACGCCACCGTACGGGCCGACATCGAGCTGTTCCGCTCCTATGCCGAAAAATTCACGGCGGGCGAGATCGACGACGATCAGTTCCGCGCCCAGCGTCTTCGCCGCGGCATCTACAGCCAGCGGCAAGCCGGCGTACAGATGATCCGGACCAAGGTGCCCGGCGGCATTCTCACTGCGGCGCAGATGGATCAACTGGCGCGCATCGCCGACGAGTTCGGGGGCGGCAAGGGCCACCTGACCACACGACAGAATATCCAGTATCACTTCGTCCCGCTGCTTCAAGTTCCGCCGCTTCTGCACATGTTGGCCGATGTCCGGCTGACCACGCGCGAAGCCTGCTACAACACGGTGCGCAACGTCACTGCGTGCCCCCTGAGCGGGCTGCTCGCGGATGAAGCGTTCGACGTTCATCCCTATGCCCGGCAAGTGGCTTTCGCGTTCCTGCATAAAGAGCTGACCGACAGTTTGCCGCGCAAATTCAAAATCGCTTTTTCGGGCTGCAAAGACGATTGCATGCTGACGTCGATTCACGATATCGGTCTGCGCGCCGTGGTTCTCGACGGTCGGCGCGGATTCCGTGTGGTGGTCGGCGGCGGCCTTGGTCCGCTGCCTACCGAAGCGCAATTGCTGGACGAATTCCTTCCCGTGGAGCGGCTGGTCAATCGTTGCGAAGCGGTGATTCGCGTCTTCAACAAGCATGGGAATCGCGGCAACAAGAACAAAGCAAGATTAAAGTTCGTTCTCCGCGAGCGTGGCTTCGTTTGGCTGAAAGAGCAGATCGAGAAGGAATACGAGGACATCCTCGCCAACGGCGGCATCGCGACTCCCGAAGCGATCCCCGAGGGCTTTGGTGGTTTTCAATCATCACCACCACCGCTGGGGAGCGGCGATCTGCTCCCGGTGGTCCAGACGAACAGTCACGCAAATTCGGCGTATGATCGCTGGCTTCAAACTAACATCCGCGAACAGAAGCAGCCAGGTTACGCCATAGTTACTGTGAAGGTTCCTCAAGGAAATCTCACAGGTCGTCAGATGCATGGCCTTGCCGACCTCGCGCGTAGCGCTGGCGACGGTTTGCTGCGCGTTGCCGTGGATCAGAACCTGGTGTTGGCCTACGTTCCGTTGCGTCAATTGCCCCGCCTCTACGCAGCGCTGAAGCTGCTGGAGTTGGCCGACGCCGGTGCGGAGGAGATTGACGACATCACCACATGTCCGGGCGCCTACAGTTGTAACCTCGCTCTCACCAAGTCGATGAATCTCGGTGCGGCCTTGGCCGACGAGGTGCGCGACCATTCGGATCCATTGGTGCGGAAACTCTCCATCAAAATCAGTGGATGCCCGAATTCCTGCGGTCAGCATTGGATTGCCGATCTGGGATTCTATGGCAACGCCCGGAAGATCGACGGCAAGGAAGTGCCGTATTATCAGATGCTGCTGGGTGGCGGTTACGACCAGGCCGGTATGATGCGATTCGGCGTGGCCATCCAAAGTATTCCGGCGCGCCTGGCGCCCCAGGCGGTACGGCGGGTCCTAAAGCATTATGTTGCCAATCGTCAGAACGGGGAATCGTTCCGCGACTATGTGTTGCGGCACAAGGTAGAGACGTTTCGCCTGATGACCAACGATCTGGCCAAGCCGGCGGAACTATTCCCTGAGATGTATAGGGATTGGGGCGACGAAGTGGGTTATTCGCTGCAACTGGGGCGCGGCGAGTGTGCCAGCTAAAAAAGAATCGCGGCCCGTCTCCGAGCCGCGATCTGTAAAACACACAAACTGAATCGGTAAGTTAGGCGCGCTTGGAAGAGCGTGCGCTCTGGGTCTTGGCCGCCTCGATGTAAGCGCCAGTGGCCATCGCGAATGCCGGCATGGAGATGGAGCGGTCCACCAGATCGGCCATGGCATGCACCGCCAATCCCTCGGCTTCCTTGAGGAACGTTAACGTGTTCAGGTCCGGATCGAAGTCCACGTACACGCAGTCCCCGCCGCGTACCTGATCGGTAGCGATCAGGTTGGAGATGGGTTGCACCAGCAGTCTCTCGATGGCCCGTTTCAGGTGCCGGGCGCCGTACTTGAGGTCGGTGCCTTCCTTCAGCAGGAAATCTTTGGCATCGCTGCTGATCTTGAGAACAAACGACTTCTCCGGCGACGTGTTGAAAATCCGTTGCTGGACCATGTTGAGTTCGATGTCCAGAATCCGCTTGAGCTCCGAAGTGCCGAGCGGCTTGAAAGTGACGATCTTGTCCAGACGGTTGATGAATTCCGGAGTGAACTTGCGCCTTGCCGCATCAACGCCGCTGCGTGCAAGTTTCCCGTTCATCTTCTCGTCGACCGTTCCATTTTGGGATTGACGTGCCGATTCGCCGGCATTGAAACCAAGCCGCGGCGTCATCATCGCGCTCATCTCCGCAGCTCCCAGGTTGCTGGTCATGAAGATCATAGCGCGAGAGAAGTCCACTTTGCGGTTGTCACCCAGCGTGAGCGTCCCTTTGTCCAGAATACCCAGCAGCAAGTTCCACAACGCGTCTGAGGCTTTCTCGATCTCGTCGAACAGCACAAAGCTCAACTTGTTGGTTTCCGTGTGATATTGGCTCAACACTTCCTGGCTCAGCAGCGGATGGGTCTCGCGATGCCCCAGATATCCGGGAGGCGAGCCAATCAGCTTGGCAATCTCGTGACTGTGTTGAAACTCCGCGCAATCGATCTTGATAACAGCGCGCGGATTCTTCACCAGCGCCTCGGCAGTCGCTTCTACAATGCGGGTCTTGCCGGAGCCGGTGGGCCCCAGGAAGAGGAAGTTCGCAATCGGACGGCCGGGCGGCGTCATACCCGTGAGATACATCTGATAGATGCTGACAATCTGTTGTACCGCCTCGTCCTGACCGACGATCATGCGGCGCAACCCAACTTCAAGGGCTTCGGCTTCCCGCCCCGTCTTCGTTGGATCTAAAGGAACATTAACCCGTGCCATATTCGGCCCCTTTCAAAACTTCAACTCCCAAACTACCCATGAGCAACTGGGGTGCCAATGTTGGCGGGGCCACGTCCGAACCCTATTTCAACGGCTTAGACGGCCTCACTTCCACTCTGCTCACTAGCGTCCTTACTGGCGTTTTCAATAGCATGAGAACAATCTCCGCAATATCTTCCGGAGCAATTTTCCAGTCGGACCGCCGGGCGCTCCCTCCAAACTCCGTGTCCACGCTTCCCGGCATCACGCAACTTACTCGCACGTTCTCGTGACGATGATCCAGCATCATCGCCTCACTGAAACCTTTCAATCCGAACTTCGACGCGTTGTAGGCCGCGCCCCCGGCGAATGCATTCTTTCCCGCCAGGCTACCTATATTGATGATGTAGCCCCCGCCGCGGTTCTTGAACCGTGGCAGCGCTTCGTGGCAACAATAAAACACTCCCGACAAATTCGTGTCCAGCGTGGTCTGCCATTCCGCAATGCTCATCTCCGCTGTACTCTTGAAGACTCCAACTCCGGCGTTATTCACCAGGATGTCGATTCCTCCCAGTTCCATCTCCACAAACTCAAAGAACCGGCTAACTTGTGTGCTATCCCTTACATCGGCAACTTTTCCAACCACTTTACTTTTCGACACGCCGGTGAGCTTCCTTACGGAATTTTCGACGTTTTCCGGGCTTCTGCCTGAGATAGCGACCCCGGCACCGGCCTCGGCCAATGCCCGCGCAATCGCAAAACCGATCCCTCGCGTCCCGCCGGTGACAATCGCGTTCTTTCCTTCCAAAAAAGTGTTCATGGTTTCATGCTAGCCGGGAGCCGCAGGCGGGCGCGGTATCATGGAAGTTTCGAAGGGAGTTTTTCTCAATGCAGAATTCCGTGCTGGTGCCGATGGTTGTCGAACAAACCTCGCGAGGCGAGCGCGCGTTCGACATCTACTCGCGGCTGCTCAAGGAGAACATCATTTTTCTGGGGACCCCAATCGATGACAACGTTGCCAACCTGGTCATCGCCCAGATGTTGTTCCTGGCCGCCGAGGATCCAGAGAAAGATATTTCGCTGTACATCAACTCGCCGGGTGGCTCCATCACCGCCGGTCTCGCCATCCTCGACACCATGAACCTGGTGGAGCCAGACATCGTGACCTACTGCGTGGGACAAGCCGCGTCGATGGGTGCGGTCCTCTTAGCCTGCGGCACCAAGGGCAAGCGCTACAGTTTGCCGCATTCGCGAATTCTGATTCACCAGCCGTCCATGAGTGGACTGGGCGGTCAGGCCGCCGACATCGATATCTACGCGCGCGAGATTCTGCGCATGCGTGAATCGCTGAACCAGATTCTGGCCAATGCCACCGGCCAACCGGTGGACAGAATTTCACGCGACGTCGATCGCGACTACATTCTGGAGCCGGATGCCGCGCTCGAATACGGATTGATCGATCGCGTGATTTCCAGCCGCGAGCTGCAGCCGGTTCCGACCCGCTAGCAGCGGACGGTTGTCCATCTATCGCTGTTTCGATATCATCCTGACATGCTCAGCCGATGCCTCGCGACAGCCTTGCTCTGCCTGATTCCCGCGCTAGCCGGATCGTACCGTTTCGGCGCCATCTGGGACGGCTCGAAGGTTTGGAAGGACGCCTGTGTCTCCGTCGAGGGCGAGCGCATCCAAAGCGTCGGGCCTTGCCAGGGCGACGCCACCGACTTTACGCGCTACACGGCGATCCCCGGTCTCATCGACGTCCACACCCACATGACGTACCTGCTGGACAATCCTGTGAGCCAGTCCGGGCGTAATGCCGCTGTAGTCTTCCTATCTCAGGAGAATGCCCGCAAGACGCTCGAGACCGGCGTTACCACGGTGCGCAACCTCGGCGCGTCCGACTACGCGGACATCGCCATGCGCGACCTGATCGACAAAGGGCTCATGGTGGGGCCGCGCATGTTCGTATCCGGCTATGGTCTCCAGATTAGCCGCGGTCAGAATCCGACGCCTAACACCGCCGATGGTGAGGCGGAAGTTCTCCGAGTGGTTCGCCGCCAGATTGGCGCAGGAGCCGACTGGATAAAGATGTACGGCTCCACCGGCTCGGGCCGCGACGTCACCGGATTCCAGACGTTCACCTACGAAGAGATGAAAGCGGCAGTGGACGCGGCGCACGCTCTCGGAAAGCGCATCGCTATCCATTCCTATGGACCCATGGGAGCTCGCGATGCGGTGCGCGCCGGCGCCGATTCGCTGGAGCACGCCACCGATATGGACGATTCCACCATTGCCGAAATGGTTCGCCGCAAGACTTTCTACGTTCCCACCATCGATCACAATCGCTATTACGCCGACAACTATCGCAAGCTCAACTATCCGCCCACGGCGGTGAACGACCTCAACGATTTCATCCGCCGCAATCTCGAAACAGCGCGCAAAGCCTTCGCTGCGGGCGTCCGCTTCGCCATGGGGTCGGACGCCGTCTATACCATGTTCGGCGAGAATACCCGTGAGCTTGGCTGGTACGTCAAAGCTGGAATGACGCCGGAGCAGGCGCTGCGGACGGCGACCGTCAACGGCGCGGAGCTGCTGGACAGGGAAAAGTCCCTGGGAGCGATCCGGCCCGGCTATTTTGCTGATATTGTGGCAGTAGAAGGTGACCCATTGAGGGACATCGACGTCGTAATCAATAAGGTCCGCTGGGTGATGAAGGGCGGATCGGTGGTGGTGGACAAGACGAAGTAATTCTGACGCAAATCCTGGAGTGAACGGCCCAAGGAGGACATCATGTTGAAAGCCGGCAAAGCAACAGTCGATTGGGACAAGGAAAAGAAGAACTGGCGCGTGCGCGTCCAGATCGGTGAAGAAGTCATCAAACGTACACTCACCAAAGTTCCGCAGGATGCACCCGACGATGTCCTGCGCTCGAAGGCAGTGGAGGACGCACGCGACGAAGGCTACGAAGTGGATGCCGCCAGCGTGGCCATCGTCAGGTAGAAGCAAAGCTCAGCAAGGTACAATTCTGGGTTGATCCTTCTCCGAGCCAAGGGACTCTCGAAGCGGTTTGGATCGAACGTAGCGCTCCAAAACGCGTGTTTCTCGGCACAGGACAATGAAATTCTGGGACTGATTGGACCCAACGGAGCGGGTAAGACTACTCTGTTTGAGTGCCTGGCCGGTCTTGTTCCCACCGATTCGGGCGTAGTGGAATTCCGGGAGCAGCCGCTTCATCCGGCTCGCCGTAAACACGCGCTCTTCTATCTGCCCGACGGAATCCGTCCCTGGGCCGATCAATCCGTTCGCTGGGCGATTGAGTTCCACGCCGCACTGTACGGGCGATCCAGCGATGAATGCGCGACGCTGGTGAGCGCCCTGAATTTTGACGCGCTGATGAAGTCGCGCGTTGGATCGCTCTCGAAGGGCGAGTCGAAGCGTGTGCTTCTAGCCTTGGGCCTTCTGACACCGCATCCGCTGCTTCTCCTCGACGAGCCGTTCGATGGATTGGACTTCCGGCAAACGCGCGAGGTGATGGAACTGCTGCGAACTTATCCCGCGAAGGGCCGCACCTTGTTCCTATCCATTCACCAGCTCGCCGACGCGTCGCGAGTCTGCGACCGGCTGGTGCTGTTGAGCCGGGGCCAGGTTGCCGGCGAAGGGACGCTCGCGGAACTGCGTACTCAAGCGGGGCTTGCTGATGGCGGCTTGGAGGAGGTCTTCCTTGCGCTTACTTAGGCTGCTGCTGGCCAAGGAATTCCGCGAACTGTCGGCCTCACGCGCTTATTGGCTGCTCTTGTTAATGATCGGGCTGCTGGTGGGGCACTCGTTCATCACTGCAGTTGATCTCTACGCCGAGGCGAGTGGACGGGGTGGCGGTCCGGCGGCGCTGGCGCAGGGCTTGTCGCCGCTGGATGGCATGCTAGTCCCGACCTTCGGCGCTTACGACCTGGCGGTGACGCTGCTGTTTCCGTTTGTGGCGATTCGGCTGATCTCGGCGGAGAAAGAGAGTGGGGCGCTGAAGTTGATGCTGCAAGCTCCGGCCGGTCTCGCCGCGCAACTCTTGGCCAAGGGGCTGACGTTGATAGCTGGATGGGCAGTGGCTTGGATCCCGGGCCTGCTTGCGCTGACCCTGTGGAAGATTTACGGCGGATCGCTCTACGCGCCGGAGGTTCTCAATCTATTGCTCGGTCACTTGCTGCGCGTGATTCTCGCTTCGGGCGTCGCAGTAGCGGCGGCGGCAATAGCGAAATCCGCGGCGAGCGCCGCAATCGTGACGCTCGGATTTACAGTGGGTACCTGGGCGCTGGATTTCGTGGCTGCCGGCCGAGGCGGGCTGTTACAGAAGCTCGCCGCCTACACTCCAACGGCGGCGCTGCGGACGTTTGAGCAAGGCCAGCTTCGGCTCAGCACGGCGATCATCCTCATCGTGCTGGGCGTGGCCGGATTCGTAATCGCGGGAGTCTGGCTGCCTACCCGGCGGAACTTGCGCTCGCGATTGCTCGGTTCAGTGGCCGTGTTTTTGACGGCTTCCTGCGCCCTCTGGGCGGGATCGATGCTGCGAGCCAGTTGGGATGTGAGCGAGAACCGCCGGAATTCGTTCCCCGTTGCCGCGGAGGCAGCCTTGCGCCAGATCCATCAGCCTCTCCGCGTAACCGTGTTTCTCGCGGCAGAAGATCCCAGACTCATGGATCTGGATCGCGGCATTCTGAGCAAGCTGCAGCGGATACTGCCCGAAGTGGACATCGAGTACGCAGCGCACAGCCGCGCCGGCCTATTCGAGAACGGCACCGATCATTACGGTGAGGTCTGGTATGAAATCGACGGCCGGAAAGTGATGAGCCGTTCGACTACAGAGCCGATCGTGCTGGATACCTTGTACAAGCTGGCGCAAATTCCGCCTCCCGCCAATTCTGGTGGTAACGAATATCCCGGACACCCGCTGCCCGCGAACCCAACTGGTGCTGCCTGGATCTTCTACGCTCTGTGGCCGCTTGCCGTCGGACTGCTTTGGTGGCGGCGGTTTCGTTATAGTAGCTAATCATGAGAGTGTTGCTGTTCGCCGCGCTGGCCGTGTCCGCATTCGCCGAGACCATTCACATTGACGTCGCTAAGGAGAAGGCGGGGAGCGAGCCGTCGCATTTTCTGGCCGTTGTTGGCAACTGGGTAGTGGTGCAGGACGGCGGCAAGAATGTCCTGATGGTGGATGGCAGGCAGTGGAAAAAGGGCCAGCCCGCTGGAGGCCTTGCCGACAAGGCGCGTTTGATCTACGGATCGCGGCATGAGGAATTCATCGACAACGTGAAGGCCTTCGCCTATTTCCCGTACGCCGTCGTCCAGGGGATTACGGACTTCCACAATGGCGAGATCGCGATGCGCTTCCAGATTGTGGACGGGCAGCTCGATCAATGCGCCGGCATTCTTTTCAATCTCAAGCCCAATGGCGACTATCTTACTGTGCGCTTCAACGGTAAGGAAGACAATCTGGTGCTGTGGACCTTCAACAAGGGCAAGCGTAGTTTTGTGAAGAAGGGCGCGGAAGATATGCCGCTGGCCACGAAAAAGTGGCATGACATGAAAATCGCGATTCAGGGCACGAAGCTGCAGGGCTACTTGAACGGAAAGCTGCTGTTGGAATACACGTTGGCTGAGCCGGCTTCCGGAAAGATCGGAGTTTGGTCAAAGACCGACAGCGTGAGCTACTTCGACGGCTACACGGTGAACCCCGCGCCGTAGTGTTTGTGGCGCACGCTCTCAAGCGTGCCGTGTTCGCACTCTTGCGAACACTTCTTTTGCGATACTTCAAAACTGCGTTCACACGAGTGTGAACGCGGCACGCAAGAGTGCGTGCGCTACTTGAATTTCGGCATCACGAAGCTGTACGCGTAATAGCGCATTTCGCTCCAGGCCAGTTCAGGTAGGGGATAGCCTGGGTACAACGGAATCGCGACTGGCGTGAACCGGATACGGACACGGATCGACGAACGGCCCTTCGTCAACGCTCGCGAAATCAGGAATTCATCATCGCGAAAGCGGCGATTCGAGGTTTGCACCACGTGTTGCGCCGCGCCCAGCTCATCTTTCGGACTCGAAAAGACGCAAGTGTTCGAGCCCGCCAGGTACCAAATTCCCGCCGGGACGCCGTCGACGAAAACCTCGGCACGCTGATTCGGGAATGAATAATCCAGCTTTCGGCGCAGCAGCACACCCAGATTCTTCGGGTCGAGCTTCAGGGTGAACTCGGAGGTGGTCTTCGTTGTCCGTCCGCGATCGGTAGTC
>DASQGY010000235.1:0-15836 GCA_035632375.1 Bryobacteraceae bacterium
GGAGTTTCTGCCCAGAGGGGGTAAGCTGCCGGAGGGGGTTAAGCTGATTGATGAGCGCCGTGCCCGAACCAATCGAGAGAAGCGAGATGACGACGACGCCCCCGCCGGCGCCATTTGAGCCGGAAGCCGCATCGGCGGTGAAACTCAAGACCATAAAGCTGAACTTCTTCTACGGCGGTTTCCAGGCGTTGCACGAGATCAATCTGGAGGTGCCGGCCAAGCGGATCACGGCGCTGATTGGTCCATCGGGGTGCGGCAAGTCGACGTTTCTGCGGACGTTGAACCGGATTAACGAGACCATCAAGAATTCGCGCCACGAAGGCAGCGTATTGCTGGACGGCGAGGACGTGCATGAGATGGAAGTGACCAGCCTGCGGCGGCGGGTGGGCATGGTGTTTCAAAGGCCGAATCCGTTTCCGAAGTCGATATTCGATAACGTGGCTTATGGCGTCCGGGTGAACGGCCTTGTTGGAAGACAATCGCTGCGGGACGTGGTGGAGCGCAGTTTGAAGCGGGCGGCGCTGTGGGATGAGGTTAAGGACAAGCTGCATCAATCGGCTTATAGTTTGTCGGGCGGGCAGCAGCAGCGGTTGTGCATCGCGCGAGCGCTGGCGGTGGATCCGGAGGTGTTGCTGCTGGATGAGCCATGCTCGGCGCTGGATCCGATTGCGACGGCGAAGATCGAGGATCTGCTGTTCAGCTTGCGAGACCAGTGTACGCAGGTGATTGTTACGCATAACATGCAGCAGGCTGCGCGGGTGGCGGAGTTTACGGGGTTCTTTTTGTTGGGTAAGCTGATTGAGTTCGATAAGACGGATGTGATTTTCAAGCGGCCGGCGCGTAAGGAGACGGAGGATTATATTACGGGGCGGTTTGGATAAATTTGGTCCAGCGCGATTGACAATCGCGCGCAGGTTGACAACCTGCCCTACAGGGAGACACTTTGATTCACTTTAGGGAAGAACTGGATGAGTTGCAGGCGCGGCTGCTGGAGATGGCCGGGCTGGTGGAGTCGGCGATTCATCAGAGCGTCGAGGCGCTGGTGCATCGCGACGAGCAGTCGGCCAAGGAAGTGCTGTGGAAAGAGGCGCTGATCAATCAGAAGGATCTGGAGATCGACGAATTCGCCACGCGTTTGCTGGCGCTCTACCAACCGATGGCGCGCGACCTGCGTTTTTTGACGGCGGTGATCAAGATGAACGGCGACCTGGAACGCATGGGGGATCTGGCGGTGAACATCACCGAGCGCGCGCTGTCGCTGATGAAGGAGCCGCCGGTGAATCCACTGGTGGACATTCCCCGGATGGCCGGTCTAGCGGAGACCATGGTCCGCAAGAGTCTGGACGCGCTGGTGAAGCGAGATGAAGCGTTGGCGCGCAGCGTGCTGATCTCCGACGACGAAGTGGACAATCTGCGGGATGCGGTGTACAAAGAGCTGACCGCGTTCATGCAGGAGCAATCCACCACTATTCCGCGCGCGGTGGACCTGATGTTCATTGCGCACAATCTGGAGCGGGTGGCGGATCATGCGACAAACATCGCAGAGGATGTGCTGTTCCTGGTGAAGGGCATCGACGTGCGGCATCACGCCGAGGAGCGCGAGCAGTCGGCGCGGTCAAAGGGCGGATAATTCTCCGACGCCCGCGGGGGAATCGAAGCTGTAGCCGAATCCACGGGCGGCGCGGATGAAGGCCGGGTTCGCGGGATCCGCTTCCACCTTTTGGCGCAGGCGGAGGATGTACACGTCGACAGTCCGGTCGGTCACGGCGCGGTCATGCCCCCACACGGCGTCCAGCAACTGGGCCCGGCTGAACACGATTCCCGGGCGGCTCATCAAGTATTCCAGCAAGCGGAATTCGGTGGCGGTCAAACTTACTTCGCTGCCGTGCAAGCTAACGCGGCAACTTGATCGATCCAATTCGAGTGGGCCGGATCGCAAGTGGCGGGCCGGCGGCGATTGCGTACGCAACTGGTTTTTGACGCGCGCGACCAATTCGCGGATAAAGAACGGCTTGACCATGTAGTCGTTGGCGCCCAGTTCCAGGCCGACGATGCGGTCGGCTTCCGATACGCGGGCGGTGAGGAAGATCACGGGTAGGTGAGCCAGTTCGGAATGATTGCGGATGGCCTTGCAGATATCGAGGCCGTCGGCGTCGGGCAGCATGATGTCCAGGATCACCAGGTCGGGGCGCTCACGCCGGCAGAGCTCGATTGCGCCTTTGCCGGTCTGGCTTCCGGCGACGGCAAAGCCTTCCTTGGCGAGGTTGTATTTCAGCAATTCGAACAGGTCGGAATCGTCTTCGATTACTACGATCTTCTTCATGCTGTTTCCAAGGTAACCCGGTTTAAGTTACAAGTGCATGACGAATTGGTTAAAGATGTGAGTCGCGTATTGGTCAGTCTTCGCGGGCGAAGTAGCCGGTTTTGGCGCGGACGGTGAGATCCGGGCGTTTGGAACGGACGATGAGCTTGTGGAAGGTGCCGTCGCGGAGGGGCTTGGTGGAATGGTAGGCCAGCTCGTAGGTGGAACGGAGCTGGTCGCCGATCTCGCGGAAGGATTTCCTGAGGTCGTCTTTTTCCGCGTCGAAATCGGCGCCGCCGGTTTCGCGAGAGATTCGTGTCATCACGCGCATTCCATATTTGTTCCGGGCGGTGAGCTTTCCCTTATACTTCTCCGTGTAGCGCACGCCGAAGATGACGACATTCTCGGTTTGCGCGGCTTCCATTGCGTCGAGCATGTGGTGCGCGCTGGAATTGTCTTCCCCATCGCTGAAGACCACCAGCGCGCGGCGGGAGCTTTCTTTCGAGGCCAGCTTTTCGGTGGTGGCGAAATAAAGGGCGTCGTAGAACGCCGTGCCTTCCAGACGAAGGTCCGGAGGGCCGATTTCCGGGAGGCTACCGGCGGCGTGGTCGAATTCCTTGAGGCCTTCGATAATTTCCTTAGGAGCGGCGGAGAAGTCGCTGGCTATGCGGAGGTGATTGCCGAAACACAGCAGGAAAGCGTTATCGCGCGGGGTAAGGGCGTTCTTGAGAAATGTCGAAAGGTCGTGTTCATGGCGTTTGAGGAAGTGCTTCTGGCTGTCGCTCATGTCGGCGATGAGGCCAAGGCTCAGGGGCAGATCGGCGCTGCGGGCGAAGAAAGAAATGGTTTGCGGGACGCCGTCGTCCAGGACTTCAAAATCTTCTTTGTTCAAATCGGTGACGAATGCGCCGTTCTGATCGCGGACGGTGAAGGCGACGTTGATTAAGCGGACGTCGGTGCGGAAGGCGGGTGGTTGGGCCAGGCAGGCCGTTGCGAGGAACGCTGGGAGTAAGAGATGCCGGAGTCTTGAAAACATCGTTGCTGGAGATTATACGCACGGCGAGGCGGTGAAGGATGCAACGCATGGCCGCCCCACGTCGGATTATGAGGTGGGTTTCTTCTTCTTATTACGCTTTGCTGGTGCGGTAGTCTCGTTCAGGAACTTCAGGGCTTCCTCGCGCAAAAGCTTGTCCGATTGGGTTTCATCCAGGATCTTGTCCGAGCCAACATATTGAGCCCGGATTACGCCTTGGCGGTCGATGAAGACCATGTAGGGCACGAAGGGGAGCCGTTGCGCGGGGGGAAATTGCATGTACTGGATCGCATCCAGTTTGTTGGCCTCGCCCACTGGGAAGTTTGGGTGGAAGCGCTGAATGAAGTCGGGGATGTTGGGATCGTCATTGAGGGTGCCGGCGACGACGGCGAATCCTTTCGGTCCCAATTCCTGTTCGATGCCACTCAAGACCTGAGTGGTTTTTTGGCAATGCGGTCAAGTAGTGAGGATGAACAGAAAGCACACTACCTTGCCGCGATAGGTGCTTAGGAGTACTTGTTTTCCATCGGGAGTCTGGATCCCAAACTCCGGCGACTTCCGCGGAACTTGGGCGGCGAAGGAGCATGCGGCCAACAGCGCCAGCAGCACGAGGGTCTGGATGCGCATGAATTCTGAGTATAGCGGGTCTTATCGGCGAAGCGACTGGGCGGTAATTTCGAAGCGGGTGGCATGATCGGTGAGGTCGCGGGAGAAGGCCATTGCGGCGGAGCCCTGCCACGTTCCATCGATCATGCCATTCACGTCAGGCTGGGAGCCCGAGGCGATGAATACCGATCCGGCGGGTAGCTCTCGCAGGTGATAGCCATTCTGATTCCGTATCACCACTGTGATTGCGTTCCGGATTTTGTATCCTACGCCGGACATTGTCACTTGTTAGACTCCGAGCGGAATTGCATCGTTTCGCTGGGAAACTTACCGGTAATTCCGTAGGGCTACAACCGACACTAAGATAGAAAGCATGGTCTGGATCGACGGGTCGCGGCTCTCCTTCGCCGAAGTTGAGAGGGTTGCGCGGCGCAACGAAGAGGTTGGGATTGCGGCGAATGCGGTGGCGGCGATGGAACATTCGCGCGCGGTGGTAGAGCGGCTGGCGGCGGGCGACGCGCCGGTGTACGCGGTGAATACTGGTGTTGGTTTGTTGGCCGATGTCCGTGTTCCGGCGGACGAATTGGAGGAACTGCAACGCAACGTCGTGCGGTCGCACTGTTGCGGCGTGGGCGATCCGCTGGGGCGCGATGAAGTCCGGGCCATGATGCTGATTCGCGCGAATGTGCTGGCCAAGGGATTTTCGGGAATCCGGCCGGTGGTGGCGGAGCGGTTGTGCGATTTGTTGAATCGCGGCGTGACGCCGGTGGTTCCCTCCCAAGGCAGCGTCGGCGCGAGTGGAGATCTTGCGCCGCTGGCGCATATCGCACTGGTGTTGATTGGGGAAGGCGAGGCGCATTTTGAAGGCGAGCGGTATGCGGGGGCGGAGGCTCTGCGGCGCGCCGGAGTGGCGCCGATTGTCCTGGCATCCAAAGAGGGAATCTCGCTGGTGAATGGGACCCAGGCGATGCTGGCGGTTGGGGCCTTGCAGTGGATGGAGGCGGGTATTCTGGCGGAAGCAGCCGACGTGGTGTGCGCCGTGACGCTGGACGGATTGCGCGGAACTCCGCGGGCTTTCGATCCGCGGCTGCACGCGACGCGTCCGCATCCTGGCCAAATCCAGAGCGCTGCGAATCTGACCCATTTGCTGGAAGGCAGCGCGATCCGCGAGTCGCACATTACCTGCCGGCGGGTGCAGGACGCGTATTCCTTGCGCTGCGCGCCGCAGGTGCATGGAGCGGTGCGCGACGCATTGGCGAACGCCCGGCGAGCTTTTGAAATCGAGCTCAATTCGGTGACCGACAATCCGTTGGTGATCGGCGAGGAGATCATTTCGGGGGGCAATTTCCATGGAGAGCCGCTGGCGTTGCAGTTGGACGCGATGGCGGTGGCGCTGACGGTTCTGGCCGGGATTTCCGAGCGGCGCATCGACCGGCTGGTGAATCCGGCGCTCAACGAGGAATTGCCGCCGTTCCTGACCAACCATCCGGGGCGTGAATCCGGATTCATGATGCTGCAGGTGACGGCTGCGGCGCTGGTGGCCGAAAACCAGGTGCTGGCGCATCCGGCTTCGACGGGATCGATCACCACCAGCGGCAACAAAGAAGACTTCGTCAGCATGGGCATGACGTCGGCGCTCAAGCTGAAACAAGTGGTGCGTAACACGCGTTACGTATTGGCGATCGAGCTGCTGACGGCGGTTCGCGCGCTGGACTGTTTGCTGCCCCTGCGGTCGAGTGCGCCGATCGAGCGTATGCGGGAGGAGTTTCGCGGGATAAGCGCTGCGTGGACCGGCGACCGGCCGTTGTCACCGGATATCGAGAAGGCCAGCGAGTGGATTCGAACGGGCGCGCTTCGAGTGGATTGAATGCACGAAATCCTGAGGCATCTCGCGCCGGGTGCGCGGGTGCTGGATGTCGGTAGCCGTGGCGGCAGTTTCGATCCGCTGTTGTATCCGGTGCGAACGGTCCAGCTCGATTTAGAGAAGCCCTCCGGAGCGGCTGCCCGGTCTGGATATGTTCAGGGCGATGCTGCGCGGCTGCCGTTCGCCGGCGGCTGTTTTGATGCGGTGATTTCGAACCATAGCCTGGAACATTTCGAGAATCTGGAAGCGGCGCTGCGGGAGTTGGGGCGGGTGGTGAAGCCGCAGGGCTCGGTCTATGTCGCGGTGCCGGACGCCAGCACCTTCTCGGATCGGCTCTACCGCTGGCTGGCGAGCGGCGGCGGGCATGTGAACGCGTTCACTTCGCGCGAGGAACTGATTGCATTGCTGGAGCGGCACACCGGGATGCGATACGCGGCGGGGCGCTTATTGATCAGCTCCCTTTCCATGTTGAACCGCAAGAATAGAGTGGCGCGCGCCCCGAGAAAGCTTTGGCTCGTGGGCGGGGGAAGCGAATTTGTGCTGGTGCTGTGGAGCGGGTTCGCGCGACTGATGGATCGCTGGTTTGGGACGCGGTTGAGCATCTACGGCTGGGCGCTTTACTTCGGCGCGTTGGCGGAGGAAGTGGACGCGAGGCCGTGGGGGAACGTGTGCGTGCGTTGCGGCGCCGGCTGCGCGTCGGACTGGCTGGAATCGCGAGGCTCGCTGAAGCGGAGATGGCTGATTCGCGGGTATCTGTGTCCGGCGTGTGGTGCGTGGAACATTTTCACGCGCGACGCACGTCAATCTGCGATGTAGACGTTGAAATTAGTCACCACGCGATAGCCCATCTTCTGATATAGGGCGAAGCCCGACCGCGTGGACTGCAGCACCGTGCGCGTGATTCCGGCGGTTGCTCTGGCCTGCTCGATCACCTTGCGCATGATGGCCTCGGCGAATCCCTGGCGGCGGTATTGCGGGAGAGTGGCGATGGAATAGAGACCGATTACGTCGCCGGTAATGGTCGTCGCGGCGGTGGTAACGGGTCGGCCATCTACAAAACCGACGTAGCCGCTGAGTTGGCCCTTCCACGCATGCTCCGATGCGTACACGGCGGAGCACACCGAGTAAGGTATATCGAACGCGATGGCCATGATTTCGGCGAATGCATCGCGGGTTTGCTGGTCGGCCACCGGCCGAACGTCGAGGGTGGGGAGTGCGCGATCCGGCGGGCGCAGCGCGTCGGCATACATCCCAGGAGCTTCGGTAAGGGGGCGCAGGCCGTGGCGTTGGAAGATGCCGGCGGCATTGCGGCGGAGCGTCTGGTCCAGGAAATCGTCACAGGCCCAGTAGGTCCAGCGAAGATTTCTGGAGTCGAAGTGTTTCGCCGATGTAGCGATCAGGCGGGAGAGCTCGTCGCCGGCGGCAACTGGTTGGACCAGCAGAGCCGCGTTGAACGCAGCATAGTTGAGGCCGCAGAAGATCAGCGAGACGCCCGGCAGATCGTGAATTTCGCCGGTTGTGCGCGCGTATCCGAAGAAGCGCAGGGCTTGCAGCAGATTGTCGGATACCGCGCGGATCTCCGGTCCTGGCATTTGGCGATTAGAGCAAAGTGCGGGCGCGGAGTCAATCGGAGCGGGCGGATACAATGGTCCGTGCCAAATGCGCCGGGGATTGGGTTGACCAGGCGACTACCGTTGTGCGGAGTCTCGCGAGAGTTGCTCAGCGAGTTCGAGCGCTACCCTTTCGAGCATACCGAGGCGCGAAAGCCGCTGTCACGGCGTCGGAACTCACATCGGCGTTCATCGCGTTCGACGATCCTGTGCTTCAGCCGGTGGCGAGCGATTCGGCGGGAATTGTGAAGGTCTGGCCATTCACGTTTTCGAAACCGAACGGAACCGCAGGAACGAAAAATGGGCGGCGGGGATTCGACGTGATGCCGTTGGTGGAGTAGCCGTTGGTGGGCGAGCGCGGCATATTGCACGGCCAATCCTCTATAAGCAGATTGTTATCCATGGAATTGGCATTGATAGTGCCCCTTGCGGCTAGCCTTGGGCCGTAATATAGTTAGTCCTAATCATTTGGAGGATGCCATGAGTGAGAGCGCCGAGCAGTCACAATTATCGGAGACGGGTCACCAGCAGGTATGCCCAGGGGAAAACGACAAAATTTGCCCCCGGGCGGTTCCTTTTGCCGATATCCAGACCTGCGAACATGACCAGATTCTGGAGCGGCGCAGCAGGCTTGGTGTGAACGTTGTCGACTCTGCAGCGGGGCACCAGCACGAGCACAGTTACCTGGGCCTGGCCATTTCTGGTGGCGGCATCCGCAGCGCGACCTTCAGTCTCGGCATTATTCAGAAGCTTGCCGAATTTGGGATTCTGAAGCACATCGACTACCTCTCGACGGTTTCCGGCGGCGGGTACATTGGGTCGTGGCTGTGCTCGTGGATCCGGCGGCGGCAGGCGGGTGAACGGCCTTCTGGGAAAGTGGTCACCGATGCGGATCTTACTAATTCGGCGAAGGAATTTGAGAAGGTTTGCGCAAAACTGAGCCGAAAGCAACCTGAGGCTCACGAAATCACCTTCCTGCGGCAGTACAGCAACTATCTGACCCCGCGAGTGAGCGTTTTTAACGCGGACACCTGGCTGGTGGGAGCAATCTGGTTCCGCAATACGCTCCTGAACCTGGCAATCCTTGTTGCGGCCTTCGGTTCGGCTGTCTTGGTGGCCCGGCTGCTTGGCTTGGGGACCCCAAAGTTGTTTCGCAACAGCGACGTTCCGTTCGGCTCCGCGCTCGCCATATGCGCCGGACTGCTTTTGCCGATGGTCGCGCTCATCGGATGGAATCTCTGGTGGATCTCCACTATCGCGCTCGAGGAATCCCGTTCCCAGGCGGATCGGAAGAAGGAACAATCGAACCGGGGAGTGCTCTGGTTCTGTCTATTCCCACTCCTCTCCGCTTTTTTCTATAGCTTTTGGCTATACCGGGCATGCGGCGTATTCATCGACCGTTCTCTCTGGGACGGCGTATGGCCGAATTTCGCGGTTTTGTTCTTCGCCTATCTCATCTTGCAACTCTGTGGCCGCGTATGGGAGTGTCATATCCAGAATGACAAAGAACGGTTCAAAGGCGAGGCTGTACCGTGGCATAGTTATCTGGTTGCTTTTTCGATCTTGCTGATCGGCCCCGCGGGCGCCGCCTTCGTTACGGCCGCACTGCTTCGAGCCGTAGCGTTCATCTTCTACGCCCGGGCGGGACAATCCGATGAATCCTGGTTTGTGCTAGCGTTTGGCCCGCCGCTGGTCCTGCTGGCGTTCACCGTGGGCGTGATAGTGCACATGGGCCTGATGGGCCGGGATCTTCCGGAAGCCAGCCGGGAGTGGTTGAGCCGGCTTCGGGCCTGGCTCATGATCTTCAGTTTCTTCTGGATCATTGTGTTTGGCGTCTCGATTTATGGGCCCTGGCTGATGTTGCTTATTGGCTCGACAAACACCCCCGCGATGACCGGATTGGGAAGCGGTTGGATACTGACCACGGCAGGCGGTCTGTTCGCCGGTAAGAGCGCCAAGACCAGCGCCAAGAAAGGCGATGCCGCAGGAAGCAAGGGAAGTTCGTCGTGGGCAGAAATACTGGCTACGCTTGGCCCGTACTTATTCATGGCCGGATTCTCCATAGCCGTAGCTTTGGGCGTTCACGCGATCGTGGGGCATGGTCTGCCTCAGGATCAGAAGAAGCCGGAGGCAACAACATCGGCTGGCAAAACCGAGAAATACAATCTCCAGGTCAAAGACGACAAGATTCAGATAACACGCGAGCCTGCGGGCAAGGACCCGGCGGAGTTGTGGAACCGGTATTGGCTTCAAGTCTCGAATGCCGAGCTGTGCGTCAAAGACAAGGAAACACGATGGTTTCTAAGTGGACTCATACCGCTTTTGATCCTGCTTTTGGGCGCAGGAGTTCTGCTGGCCTGGCGCGTCGACATAAACAATTTTTCGATGCACAACTTCTACAAGAGCCGCCTGGTTCGTTGTTACCTGGGCGCCAGCCGGCTGGGCCGGCGCCATCCGAATCCGTTTACCGGTTTTGACGACTACGATGACTCGCCACTGGATTTGTTCATCACCAAGGAGCGCTACATTGGGCCATATCCGATTCTGAACGCAGCGCTGAACGTCACGTCCGGAGGGAAGTTGCAATACCAGGAGCGCCAGGCGCAGTCGTACGTCTTCACCCCCTATTACACCGGTTTCAGCTCCGACACAGTAGTCGATAGGATGCGATTATTCGCTTCCAGGGAAAAACTGGAATCGCCGCGGTTCGCCTACCGCCCCACGCGGCTGACGGGCGGGCGGGTGGGCGTCGGCATGGCCATGGCGACATCGGGCGCGGCGGTGAATCCGAACATGGGCTATCACAGCTCCACCGCGGTCTCGTTTCTACTCACTGTGTTTAACGTGCGGCTCGGTTGGTGGCTGGGGAACACTCTGTGGCGCGGATTTCAGGATCCGGGTCCGCGGTTCGGCTGGATCTACATGTTCCGGGAGCTACTTGGATTAGCGAGCGCCGACAGCCGGTATGTCAATCTCTCCGACGGCGGCCATTTTGAGAACATGGGCATCTACGAACTGGTTCGCCGCAAATGCCGGTACATCATTTGCTGCGATGGCGAACAGGATTCCGGGCCAACCTTTGGCGGCATTGGCAATGCCATACGGAAGTGCCGCACCGACTTCGGTGTGGAAATCGACTTGCCGCTGGAGCGGCTACGCAAGAAGGACGGGCTTAGCCGCGTGCATTGCGCGGTCGGTGAGATCACGTACCCGAAGTGCGAATGTAAGGAGTGCGAAGGCAAGAAGTCCGAAGGCAAGGAGTGCGAATGTAGGGAGTCCGAATGCAAGAAGCGCGAGTGCAAGGAGGGTGAGGGCTGGGATTGCGACTGTAAGGAGTGCAAGTGCAAGAGTTGCGAACGTTTGAAGTGTGACTGTAAGAAGTGTGAACGCAAGAAGTGTGCGCGCAAAGGGTATATCGTTTATCTTAAGACTTCGCTGACCGGCGACGAGTCGACCGATATTCGGAACTACAGCTCGGATCACCCCGATTTTCCGCAGCAGACCACCGCCGATCAGTGGTTCGACGAGTCGCAGTTCGAGAGTTACCGGAAGCTCGGATACCATGTTGCGGAGAAAGCTTTTTCCAGCGCCGACTGTCGGGATCTGGAAGCCGGAAAGCGGAAAGCCTACTTCGATGCTCTCTATCAAGTCTGGTATCCACCGAGCAAGGCTGTAGACAAGACCTCGCCGGCGCACGGTGAAATGTATGCCCGCATCATGGAATCCATACGTGGCGATAAGACCTTAGAACATCTGGACCCGGCCCTGTTCCAAGGCTACGACTTTCCCGAATGGGACCACGATTCCGGGCACATCTGCAACAGCCTGATCCAGTTGATGCAACGCGTTTTTTACGACCTGGGCCTGGAAGATAAGGCCGCGCGGGAACACCCATTTGTCGAGGGCTGGCTCAACATCTTCCGATACTGGGTACGCCAGCCGGCATTCGAGAAGGCTTGGAAGGTGGTTAAGAACTCATACCCGGACCGGTTCCGCGCATTTTACGAGTCGCTCGTCTAGATAAGGCGGAAAACTTCGGGCACGCCCTGGGCCGGCGAACGCTACCTTCCTGCCGCCGGACCGCTCCTCGACGGATCGCCCGTCGGCGCGGGTGCATGATCTTCGCTCGCCGGCGGCCCCAGCAATTCCGTGAAGAGCGGCTTTAGCGCATCCGCCCACACCTGATAGCCACCGGCGGCGGGATGCAGTTTGTCGCGAGTCATCATCCCCTCCAACAGCCGGCCTTCCGCGTCCGCCAGTTTGTCGTTCACATTCAGAAACCGGACGCGCTTTCCATCCGCCAGCCCCGCCAGACGGGCATTGATCCGGTTGATCGCCGGCATCGCGGCCATGTTGTCATTGCGCGGGAAGATTGCCGTCAGAATGATCACTGCCTCCGGCGCCTTTTCCCGCATCACGCGCAGAACTGCCTGAATCCCGCGCGTCACGTCCTCCACCTTGGCGTCGTCGCCACCGGCCGGCGCGCGATTTCCGACATTGTTGGTCCCGGCCAGCAGCACGATTACCTTCGGATGCACGCCGTCGAGTTCGCCGTTTTCCAGCCGCCACAGGATGTGTTGAATCAGGTCGGCGCCCCATCCGAAATCCGCGGCGTTCCAACCGAAGAAGTTCTGCTTCCAGTTCGCAAGCAGCTCCGGATAATCTGTAGCGCCCCAGCGCCGCGTAATGGAATCGCCCTCGAAGTAAATATCGATCCGGCCCTGCTTGGCCTTCTCCAGCAATTGCGCATGAGCGGTGATGGAATTGGCATCGGTGCGGGGCATCGGCCGCTCGGCGGGCGAGAGTGGCGGCTGCCGCTGGAACATCCGATCGGCCCAAGGGATAAAGTACTTCCAATTCGGACCGTCTGTGTGGCCGCCATCGTGCTGCCTCCACGCGAGCTGCCCGTCCAGCAAGCCCACATTCACCGGCGGCATCTTTTCTTTGCGGTAGTCGTCTGAAGTTCCCAGGTCCTTCGCGCCCAGCAGCCGGAACACGGGGCCCGCCGCGACCGCCGCCATGTAGCTGCCCTGATGATCGAGCCACTTGGCGTCGCCCTTCTCCGGCACTCCGTAACTGATAAAGGTCGGGCGCGGCGCGCACAACGCGATCAACTCGTGCGCGTCTACCGGAAGGTCGCCCGCGTTCTTGCTTCCGAAAGACGCTTCCGCCGCTCCGTACTTGAGAAAATTGCCGGCCATCCAGTGGTATTCGCCTGTACCGGTCAAGTTCTCGACGGCCTCGCCCCAATTCCGGCGGTGCAATTTCGCGCCGCCCTCGCCTGACGAACCAACCAACACCACCGCGAACCGTGTGTCCATCGCCATGGTCACCAGTGCGGCCTTGCCGTACCGCGAGACGCCATCGATGCCTACATGCTTGGCATCCACCGAGGATTCGGTTTCGAAATAATCCAGCGCGCGCGATGCGCCCCAGGCCCACGCCCGCAGCGAACCCCAGTCATCCGGTTTACGCGGCTGGCCTTTATTGACCAGCCCGATGATTCCCTTGGTTAGGCCCGCGCCGTTATCGGCCTGAATGCTGGTGGGGCTCAAGAATGCGTAACCCCAACCGTCGGCAATCAACTGCTCGGTCGCGGGCGGAAAGTTGCTCGCCGGCGGAGCGCCTCGACCCGGAAACGTCGGCGGCGGCGCGCCCGGCAATCCGCCTCCGCGAAACATCACCATTACAGGAACTTTGCCTGTGGCGTTGTCGGGTGTCACCAAAACCAACTGAATGTCCACATTGATCGCCGGGTAGGAAGCGTTATCGACATGTCCCACCACCTGCTTCCCGATCACCGGATATCCGCCGACCTTATCATGTACGGTTTGCGTTACCGTCCACGTCACCTTTGGAACATCCTTGGGAACGCGCCCCAGCACCTCACGTTCAAAATCCTCCACGATTTCCGGACGGCGCAGCTCCCACCACGTCCTGGCCGACGTGACCTTCTTCCCGTTCTTCAGCGTCAGCGCTTCCGGCAGTTGCGGAAACGGATTCGCCAGCGATTCGTCGTAGTTGGCATGATTGGGGGCGTTGTCGTTGCCGCTCGGGCCAGGGCGCAGGCTCTTGATGCCGAGCTGGTCCATCATGTTCCGATGATCTTCGGCGGCCGTCCAGTTCTGCTGACCAAGCAACGCGACTCCGTTAGCGAGGGCGGCCAAGGCCGCCGCCGATAGGATATGGAAAATACGTTGGGACATTTATCCTCTTTCACAGGCTAAAGCCTGTGCTACCAGGCATTGTCGGGAGCAACCTCCTACCGATACCTGTATAACGTAACGCGAAGGATTCCGGCGGCGCAATCTGCCGATATTTAGTTAGGGTGTTTCACTGATGGGAGCCGGACGCTGGTCGGCCGATAGTACAGCGTGACTCCAGAAGTCCCCGATCCCGTCGCGCCCAAGAGCGCCAAATTCCCACCATGGCTGGCGGTCTTGCCCGGACTCTTGCTGGTCACAGTACTCGCAGTTCGAGCGTTTGTTCAAATGGGGCTGGCCTCCAGGACAGTTTCGGGCACGGATACGTCCAAGCCGGCAAAATCGCTCACCTGCGTGGAGACCTACGGCATCACCTTGGCGAACAGCGAGTTTTATGTGCGGGAGGGCCAACAGTTCAGTCCCCGGGGAACGCCGGAGATCTCCACCGTACTCAGCGGCATGGTCCGAAACGACTGCGGTGAGTTCCTGAAATCGGTGACGATTCCCATCCAGGTGCGCGACGATGCGGGAAAACGAGGCGATGGATCGGTTACGGTCTCCGAGTTGAACGCTGGCGAAGCGAAGCTGTTCAGCAAGGCGTGGATGGGGCGCGTGACGTCGTACGAGATCGGGAAAATCCGGTAGCGGACTCTTCCGTATCCTATGGAAGCGGCTTGATCCGGATGTTCTTGTAATGGACCGTGCTGTTCGGATCGTGCCCCTGTAGCGCGATCGTACCGTGGTCGAGCACGCGTCCCGGCCCTTCTCGCCCTCCGTTCCAATCCGCGGGCTGCGTCCACTTCACCACTTCCTTACCGTTCAGTTCGATGGTGACGGTTTTATCCTGCACAGTGATGTGCTGTGTGAACCACTCATTGTCCTTCACGATTTCTTTGATGTCGTCGGCACCCACGTCCTTGACATGATAGAGGCTCCCGGTCTTGACGGGATCCCGATGAGTGTTGTTCACCTGCACTTCAAAACCCTTGCGTGGGAAGCCGCGTTCCTGGAACTCGGTGTGGAAGTAGACTCCTCCGTTCGAGTTCGGAGCGGTCATCACGTCCACCATTAGTTCGAAGTTTTTGAAGTCGTGATTATTGACCGGGCCATCGTAAAACGCGTGTGCGACCGGGCCGTTCGCCACCAGCGCGCCATCTTTGACCTGGAAGGTGTTTTGATCTCCGCCGACTTTCCAGCCGGTGAAATCCTTCCCATTGAATAGTGAGATCCACCCGTCTTGAGCAAATGCGACGGGCACTGCAAGTAAGAAGACAAAAGCTAGCCGCTTCATGGTTCGTCTCGCGGTGATTGTATCATTCCGGCCGATCGGCACGGATGACGTAATAAGGCGCGCCGGCGAGATCCGGCGGGAACCCGGGATACAGCCAGGCGCGATCCGGCGCCGACTTCAACTCGAAGTAATATTGCAGCGGGTACATGGAGTCGGTGTACGAGCCCGGGATGGCGGCGACGTATGCCGGACCCTTGCGGTCCATCACGGCGGACTGCCAACGCTCCGCTTGGTTGACGTGCCGGTAATGAAGGCGCGCCGAGGCGAGCGCCGGACCTGCGAGTTCGAGCGCCAGCGGTTGCTTGCGCTGAAAGCGATCGGGTGCGCGGTGGCGCATCGCGGCGGAAGGGCGCTGCGGCCGTCCCTGGGCTTCGGCGATAGCAGCCTTAACTTTTGGATCGCTGTTGATTTTGGCGGACGGCAGCCGTTTCTCTAAGAGAGCGATATCGGCATCGATGGCGGGCAGCCGGTCCAGCCAGTGGCCCCGGAGCCAGGGATGTTCACCGACCGTGATGTCCTGAACATAGACGCCCTTGGCCCTTTCAGCTAACGTGGCCCAGGCCGTACGCGCCGCGCGGTAGTACTTGAGCGCCTGCTCCAGTGCCGCGCGGTCGCCGGTGCGATCGTAAATCGCATACAGGACACCGGCTCGGAATTTGGAAGCGAAAAATCTACCCAAGCCGGCCTGAATCGCGACATCGATGTCCACCCGGCGGGCCTTCACTGTGCGCGCGGCGTCGGCCAGCTCTTCCAGCCATTGCGCCACCTCGATGGGCGAATATTTCCCGCTCCGCTCGCCTTTCAGTAACTCGTCCGCAAAGTCGTTGATCCGGGAAAAAAGCTGAGGATCGAGCGGGCTGGTGTTGCCGAAGATTTTCGGTGAAGGCGTGTCGGTGTACTCCGTTTTCGAGGGCTCCACCAGCGACT
>DASQGY010000236.1:0-3699 GCA_035632375.1 Bryobacteraceae bacterium
GCAGCGAAACCGGGTCGGTCTGGCGGCGTGCGGCAATGTCGCTCGCTGCCGCGCCCATCGAGGTAAGCTTTCGCGGCAGCGACGGCGCCTCATCTTCCCGGATAATCCGCAGCATTTCCACTAGACCGGCGTTGCGCAGCGTGGCCGTGTCGAACGGCACAGCTCCGATCAGCAACTCGTATAAGATCACGCCGAGCGAATAGACGTCGGAGGCCTGATCGATATCTCCCGTCATCGTATCGGCCTGCTCGGGGCTGGCGTACTCCGGTGTCCCGACGATCTGGCCGAACTGCGTGAGTAGCGAATTTTCCACGGCCCACTTGTCGGTAGCCTTCGCGATGCCGAAATCAATTACCTTGGGGATCGGCGCGCCGTCCTGTTCCGTCACCAGCACGTTCGAGGGCTTCAGGTCGCGGTGGATCACACCCTTCTCGTGCGCATGTTGAACCGCGCGGCAGACCGCGAGGAATAACGCCAGCCGCTCCTTGGTGGTCATCCGTTGGCGATCGCAATACTGGGTTATCGGCGAGCCCTCGATGTACTCCATCACGAAGTACGGGCGTCCTTTGGCGGTCGCGCCTGCATCGAAGATTTGAGCGATGTTCGGATGGTCCATCATGGCCAGCGCCTGGCGCTCGTTGTGGAACCGGGCCAGCACCTGGGCGGTGTCCATTCCAAGCTTCACAACTTTAAGAGCCACACGTCGGCGAATGGGCTCCATCTGTTCGGCGAGATATACGGTGCCCATGCCCCCTTCGCCTAGAGGCCGAAGGACGCGATATCTGCCGAAGTTGTCATCGCCGGCCGCCGCTGTCGCTGTATCCATGGTGCGCGTCCCGGAATCGTCCGCGCCAACCGAACTCTCGCCAATCGAACTATCAAATGCCCCCAGGATTAGACACTTCGGGCACAGTCCGGCGGGATCGCCGGAGCCCAATTGCTCTCCGCACTGTGGGCAGTTTGCCATTTCGGTGGATTTGCACAACTAGTCTATACCTATCGCCCAAGAGGCCGTAACCTCCAGCCCCGCGAATCCTTATTCGTGGCAGGTGAGCCAAGACTGGCTCCCCGGATCGATTAAGCCAAAAGGAGATTCATCATGAAACAAAGTATCATCGCAAAGACTTTCGCCATCGCCGCGATCATCGCGCTCGCTGTGGCCATTGCACCCACGGCCAACGCGGCGGACAAAGGCTGCTCCGACGCTTCCATTAAAGGCACTTTCGCCTTCAGAGGCACCGGATCGGTTTTTGATCCCGCCGCCACTGTCCTGCTCAGCGTTCTCTTCGCACAAACATTCGACGGAAACGGCGGTCTAACCGCCACCGGGTTCCAAAGCCATAACGGCAGCATACTCCAAGTGACCCAAACGGGCTCGTACACAGTGAATCCGGATTGCACCGGTACGTACACGGCCATGGTTTTTTTCCCATGGGTCTCACGGTTCACTTCTTTTTCGTGATCACCGATAGCGGGAACGAACTTCAAGTTATCTCCACGGACCCGCACACCCTCATCAGCGGCCCCGCACGGAGGTTATTTCCAGGAAGAGACATTTGAAATGTTAGGCCGTCAAGATCGGCTGCCTAAAGCGGAATGCGCGGGAGCGGAACACCGAAGCCAAATATTCGTTCAAGGGGCTGTAACCTCCAGCCCCGCGATTCCCTATTCGTGGCAGGTGAGCCGGATTTGGACAGAGCACCTGACTGACCGAAAGGAAATTCCCAGTTAAGGAGCACATATGAAAAACACAACGAGACATAACACCCTGCCAAGAGGGCAGAACATGCTACCACTCCATTGGAAGACAGCTCTTGCCGCTGCTCTTTGCGCTGCGGCTCTCTGTCAACCGGGTCTGGCACAAGTCGCGGCCGCTTCCATTCTGCGGATCGACGTAGTAAATAATGTTCTGTATGATGAGGACGCCTCCGACGTTTCCAAGTTTGCGACGAATCCCAACGTTGCCGCCGACTCGCACAGCGCGAAAAACTTCAACCGGGCAGTAGGCGTCGCCGACATTGTGGCCGTCAATGGCTAGCCCGTGACGGGGACTCATATTCGCTCCGCGGTGAACGTTCGTCTCAGGACGGCCCCCGTCCCCGGCCAGGCAATCGCCGACACCGTGCGGACTGCGCTGGCTGTGTTCACTTTCGAAATCCTGAAGAGCGACGGCACCCATGGTCGTATCCTCCCAGCGTTCCGCTAAACAGGATAAGGAATCGCAGGCCAAAGGTTACAGCGCAATCACTACAGCCTGCCGTACTCTGTTTTGGCTTTCTTCAGGATCGGGACATCGGGATCGGCGTCTTTCCAAAGCGCGAGGAAAGCCCCGTAGGCAGCTTTCGCCTTGACCTTATCTCCTGACATAGCAAAGACTCTGCCGACTTGCAGTTGCGCCAGCGGGCCTATCGGATCCAGCCCCACGACACCGCGATGATCGAGGATCTTTTGAAATTCGGCCGCCGCTTCCGCATACCGGTGCACGGCAATGAACGCCTCGCCGCGCACATAGGCCGAGTGCAAACCGCCGAGATAATGAGCAAAGTTGAGGCCGTTCACCGCGAACTCATATTGCCGAGCGATTTCGAGGCGCTCCACGCTGTCCGCGGGCTTATGCCGCCCCAGTGCCGCTAAGGCGCGAAGCACGGGCGCATAAGTAAATTTCACAAAGGTATCTTCCGGAAAACGCTTTTCCAAATCGCCGGCGAGCGCCTCCGATTGGGCGGAATCTCCCGAAAGAGCCAGGGCAAGGCCGGCGGCGTAGCGAACGTCGCGGCCCTTGGATAGTTCGAGCGCGGTCGTTGCGCTCCTCTTTCCTTCGGCCCCATTTCCGCAAGCGGCTTCCCACACCGCCCGTGCGGCTCGGTAACTGGCTGCCGCCTCGCGGTCCCCCTCTTGCGAGGCCAGGTCCACCGCGCGGTTCGATGACCGCCGGGCGGCCTGGAGGCGGCCGGAACGAGCCAGGGTAAGAGCCTCCGCGTGCGCCAGGCGGTGTTCTGCTTCACGATTGCCCCTGGCCCGGGCTACTGCCTGATCCATCTGGTCCCTGTCACCCTTTAGCGCCGCGATGTTGTAGCGCATCACCAGTTGATTGGGTTTCTCCAGATTGCGTTCCCTGGCTTGCTGAAGAGTGCTCTCGGCTTCGCGGAAGCGGTCGACGAAAAAACAGCTGGAGGCAAGATTGCCGTACCCGAAGGGAAGGTCGGGACGGTTCGCGATTTCTTCTTGTGATGTCTCGATCGCTCTGTCAAATCGGCCTGTCCCCTGGGCGGAGAGGCCCCCCAGCAAATCGTAGGGGCTTGGTGGTTCGTTTCCCCGAGGATATGTCTGAAGCCATGACTCGAGCGTCTGGTGCGCCTTTTCCAGATTTCCAGTCACCTGCCGGTTGTAAATGAAGTCGATGAAAAACTTCTCGCGGTCGCTGGCTCGGTCGCGGAGTTGCCAGGCTCTCATGCTGCTCTCCGCCGATAGCACGGATTCTCCAGTACCGCTGTAATTGATCCCCAAATTCGCGTATGCGATCGCGAATTGGGGATCGATTTCGATAGCCTGGCGGAGAAAACGTCTGCCCGCTGGACGATCCCCGCCGGCCAGGTTCATCTTGATTGCGGCGCTGTACGCCTTGAGCGCTTCGAGTGACGGCGTGGTAGCCTCTTGTAACGGTGTGGAGTGCCTTTCCACCGTCGCCAGCGATTCTCC
>DASQGY010000237.1:0-3492 GCA_035632375.1 Bryobacteraceae bacterium
CCCTAGAAGCCCCAAATGTCCTTCACGGCAACGGGCTTCGAAGTAAGTTCGAGTGGCGGCAATTTCTGCGGGTGTATGAACTCCTTCAGGTCCTTGATGAAGGTGCGGAAAAACGGCTCTTCGATGTGCTCGGCCAACAGCCGGTTCAGATGGACGTCCGCACTGGCGGGGTCTTGGGGATCATTGGCGCCAGGGTATGCCATAGGTTCGTCGTGGGCTGCCATTCTTCTCCTAATACGCCTCAGGTGCGCTCATTGAATAGACGTTGCGGAACTCTGTAAAGGTTGCAGCCAATACCCACTTCCGATTCTATCACTTCCGTGAAACGGTTTACAGTCCTTATGAAAAACGGAATCTCGCGCGTCAAGCCCGTACCAGACAACCTACACTAATTAGAACATGTCCGGCAAGCCCCTAGTGATCTTCGATGGCAAGTGCGGGTTCTGCCGGATCTGGATTCAGTACTGGAACCAACTTACCGGGGACCGCATCGATTACGCGCCCTCCCAAGAGGTAGGTGAGCGTTTCCCGCAAATTTCTCCCAAGAACTTCGGGCAATCCGTGCAACTGGCGATGCCCTCGGGCGAGGTGATCAGCGGGGCGCGCGGCGTGTTTACCACTCTGACCTACGCGCCCGGGATGGCCTGGCTGCTGTGGCTCTACAATCACTTGCCGGGTTTCGCGCCGGTGACCGAAGCGGCGTATCGGGTGATCGCCGCTCATCGGACGCTGTTTTATCACGTGACGCGCTTCACCTTTGGCCGTGACATTGCTCCGCTAACCTACGCACATGTGGAATGGATCTTCCTGCGTATTCTGGCGCTCATCTACCTGGTTGCCTTCTCGTCCTTTGGGATGCAAATCACGGGCCTGATCGGGTCGCGCGGGATTCTGCCGGCCGGCCGATTCCTGGAGGCGGTCTCCGCGGCCTATGGTGCGCAGGGCTATTGGATGCTGCCGGGCGTCTTCTGGCTGGCGCACGGCGATGTGTTTCTGCGAGGCGTTTGCATCGCAGGTGCGGCGATTTCCGTGGTGCTGTTCTTTGGCTATCTGGAGCGGGCCGCACTGGTTCTCCTCTACATCCTGTACCTTTCGCTGTGTACCGCCGGTCAGGACTTCATGTCGTTCCAGTGGGACATGCTGCTGCTCGAAGCCGGATTCCTGGCCATCTTCCTGGGTTCGTCGAAAGTTGTGATGCTGTTGTTCCGCTGGCTGCTGTTCCGGCTGACGTTTCTCTCGGGCGCAGTGAAACTGCTGAGTCACGACACCAGTTGGAGCAGCCTGCGCGCCGTAAGCTTCCATTACATGACGCAGCCGCTGCCCACACCGCTGGCCTGGTACATGAACCAATTGCCGCTCGGGTTCCAACGCTTCTCCACCGGAGTTGTGTTCTTCATCGAACTGGCCGTTCCGTTTCTGATTTTCACGCCACGGCGCTGGCGGTTCTTTGGCGCCGCTTGCCTGCTGTTCCTGCAGGTGGTGATTCTGCTCACCGGCAATTACACCTTCTTCAATCTCCTGACCATGGCGCTGTGTCTATTCCTGTTCGATGACAAAGCCTTGTCGGGACTGCGGCTCCGGAGCCGCGCCGTGCGCATCCGCCGCGGGCTCGTGGTGACAGTCGCTGCGGTGATCCTGATTCTGAGCTGCTTGGAACTATGCGGAGTCTTCTTCGCGCGCGATAGCTCCCTGTTGCGGTTCGCCGCGCCCTTCGGGATCGTGAATACGTATGGCCTCTTCGCGGTGATGACCACGACGCGCCCGGAGATCATCGTGCAAGGCTCGAACGACGGCGTCGCCTGGCTCGACTACGAGTTCAAGTACAAGCCGGGCGATCTGCGGCAAGCTCCCCGTTG
The DNA here is from genome assembly GCA_035632375.1 of Bryobacteraceae bacterium. Classification (GTDB taxonomy): domain Bacteria; phylum Acidobacteriota; class Terriglobia; order Bryobacterales; family Bryobacteraceae; genus Palsa-89. Next base: position 1,857 of record DASQGY010000237.1, read on the forward strand.
GGTGGCACCTCACCAGCCGCGCCTCGATTGGCAGATGTGGTTCGCCGCGCTGTCGCCGGCGCGGAGTCCGGCATGGTTCGACAACTTCATGGTGCGGCTGTTGCAAGGCTCGCCCGATGTCACGGCGCTGCTCGCGAAGAACCCATTCCCGGGCGCAGGTCCGAAGTACGTCCGCGCTCTCCTCTTCGACTATTCCTTCACCGATTTCGCCACCCATCGGGCGACAGGCGCCTGGTGGCAGCGCAAAGCGCTAGGCGTTTACTTCCCCGCCATATCGCTGGAAGATGTGCATCTGAAAGAATAGTTCCGGATGTGGGGCAGGTTGCCAACCTGCAGCGGGTAGTCAACCCGCTTGGTCCGGCGCGATTAACAATCGCGCGCAGGTTGGCAACCTGCCCCACAGGCATATCGTATTGGATTTCCTGAATCGCCCGAGCGGAAAGAAGAGTCTACGAAACATGAAGATCGGCATCACCTGCTACCCCACCTACGGCGGCAGCGGCATCGTCGCCACCGAGCTTGGCCTGGAACTGGCCACGCGCGGCCACGACGTCCACTTCATCACCTACGCGAACCCCATCCGCCTGGACCCCGGAATCCCACGCATCTTCTATCACGAGGTGGAAGTCTCCAACTACCCGCTGTTCCAATATCCGCCGTACTGCCTGGCGCTGGCTTCGCGCATGGCCGAGGTCGCCGAGAACTATGAGCTCGATCTTCTTCACGTCCATTACGCCATCCCCCATTCCATCGCGGCGATGCTGGCGCAACAAATGATGGCCGGCCGCAGACGCCTGCCGTTCATCACCACGCTGCACGGCACCGACATCACTCTGGTCGGCGTCGACCACTCCTACTTTCCTATCACCAAGTTTTCGATTGAAAAATCGGACGGCATCACCAGCATCAGTGAACACCTGCGCCGCAACACCTGCGAGGTTTTCGGCGTGGAGAACGACATTCGCGTGATCCACAATTTTGTGAATATAGACATCTACAAACCGCTGGCCTCGCGATCCAACGGCGAAAAGCGACTGATGCACATCTCGAACTTCCGACCGGTCAAGCGCGTGCTGGATTGCGTCCACATCCTGGAGCAAGTGTTGAAGCAGACTCCCGCGCATCTCTACCTGGTGGGCGACGGTCCGGACCGGCCCACGGCCCATTCCCTCGCCAAGTCGTTGGGTATCGATCGACACATCACCTTCATGGGAAAACAGGATCACGTAGAGCGCATTTTTCCGCAAATGCACGTGCTGCTGATGCCGAGCGAGATGGAATCGTTCGGCTTGGCGGCGCTCGAAGGCATGGCTTGCGGCGTTCCACCGGTAGCTACGCGCGTCGGCGGAGTCCCTGAGCTCATCACCCACGGCGTGGATGGATACCTGGAACCCGTCGGCGATATCGCGGCCCAAGCCCCCCGCGTGGTGGAGTTGCTCACCAACGAAGATCTACACCAGCGCATGGCCGCGACCGCTCGCCAAACTGCGGTGGAACGCTTCGCCAGCTCCATCCTGATCCCCCAGTATGAGAAGTACTACCAGGAAGTGATAGATAAACAAACCACTTAGCCGCCGGGAACTTTCCCGTTCTCACCGGGGTCTAACTTGGTGACGGATTCCTCGAACTTTGAGGC
>DASQGY010000238.1:0-16525 GCA_035632375.1 Bryobacteraceae bacterium
TAGTCGAAGACGATAATTCTGTCAGAAGCACCATCACTACGTTCCTGGAACTGGAAGGTTACGCGGTGGATGCGGTGGCTTCCACGCGTGAGGCGTTGGAACGGCTGCGTAATGACGCCTACCCCATCGTGATTTCCGACATTTATCTGGACGAGCGCACCGGTTTGGATGTCCTGGAAACCGCGCGGCAGAAGAATCCCAATTGCGCCGTGATCCTGATGACCGGCCGCGGCACCATCGAAACGGTGATGAAAGCTACCCAGGGCGGCGCGTTCGATTACATCGCCAAGCCCTTCGAGCTCGACCGCATGCTGGACACCGTCAAGCGCGCTGAAGCGGCCCTTGGCGAGCACCAGGAGGAAAAAGAATCGGAGATCGACGACCTTCCGGTCAGCGAAATGATCGGCAGCTCGGCGCGGATGATCGAGATTTATAAAACGATCTCGCTTGTCGCGCCAACAAATGCTACGGTTCTCATCGAAGGCGAAACCGGAACGGGTAAGGAAATGATCGCCCGCATGATCCACAACAACAGCACTCGGGCCACCCAGCCGTTCGTGCCCGTGGATTGCGGATCCATCGCACCGTCGCTGATCGAAAGTGAGTTGTTCGGAGCGCTCAAGGGAGCCTACACCGGCGCCGACCGCGATCGCATGGGTGTGTTTGAAGCGGCGAACAACGGCACGGTATTTTTGGATGAAATTGGCGATCTCGAGCTCGGGTTCCAGCTCAATTTACTGCGGTTTTTGCAGGAAAAAGAGATTCGCCCGCTGGGATCGGCTCGCGGAAAGAAAGTGGATGTCCGCGTGATCGCGGCCACCAATCGCGACCTGCAGAAGATGGTGGAAACCGCCAAGTTCCGGGAAGACTTGTGGTATCGCTTGAACGTAGTCCGCGTCCTGCTGCCCCCACTGGTGGAGCGACGCGGCGATGTTCCGCTGCTGGCTCATTACTTCCTTAACAAGTACAACGAGCGTTACAACCAGCAGGCCAAGCTCACCGAATCCGGCTTGTCGGTTCTCGAAAACTACAGTTGGCCGGGCAACGTACGCCAGCTCCAGCACATGATGGAGCGCCTGACCATCCTTGCTCCCCACGGCCGTATCGATGAAGCCGCTGTCCGTGAAGGCATCGAGCTTACCGAGCCGCGCGATAGCGCCAGCGACACCTTGGCCGATACCGAAGCCGATCAGATCCGCCGGGTCCTGGCTGCAACTGGTGGCAACAAAAGCCGTGCCGCGAAGATCCTCGGAATCGAACGCAAGACCCTGTACCGGAAGCTGGAGCGGATGGGTCTGTAGTTCAAAGAAACTAAAGCACAAACTGGTCGCCACGCACGCCCTGGCCCTTTTGGGGGGTATCAATCCCTTAGAACGGGCTTATAATGCCACTAGCTCGGTGTCATTCGGCCTAATGGGGGTACTTCAATGTTTGAGAGCCTCGACGAGCAGATTAAGGTTGATGAGCACAAAGCGGTTTCCAACCGGGAACGGATGATCCGCTGGGCGCTTATAGTGCTGGTTTCCGTGATCGTCTTCGGTGGACTGTACCTGGGCGTTCACATGATGCAAGGTACTTGAGCGGCAAGGGGTCGCCGATCCTTGTACCAGAGTAGCGTCACGGGTATCTGTTAAACTCGTGAGCCAGAGTGAGAGTCCTGCCTAGTTTCCACCCAAACTGTTCATCACTGCCTTGACCTTTGCCGGATAGTCGGGCAACGGATTGTAGGTCCTGAGTTTCTCGTTCAAACCCTTGTCTTTATACGTTTTGGAATTCGCCAACCGATCCGCGACGAAGTGAATTCCCGACACTACAGAATCGAAGCTCTCCCGGCAGGAATCCCATCCGAAAACGTTGTTGTTGGTGTAGTCCTTGCCTCCGCTCGATTCGATGATTGCCAGGCTGGGAAGAAGTCGCCAATCGAGACGGTTTTCATCCGCAGCGATCAGGAACTCCGCGGCCGCATCCCGCAATGGGCAATTCCGCTCGGCGAAAAACTGTTCCAGCCGCTCCAACCTGGGATCGTCCTCATTCACGGTCACCCGTGCGGCTCCCTGGCTCACGCTGACCCCGACAGGCACGGCGAGCAAGCCTGCAAACAATAATACTTTCGTCATTGGATCTCCTCCTGGCGTAATCTTTCCAGTGGTTTGCTCAATCGCAAACTCTCTAGGTCTTGGAAGTTGTTGAAAACTAACCTGTTGTAACTACCTACGTGGATTGAGCTGTAGAATCAACAATATAGAAGCAGTTATGACCGGCTTCGAATGAGTCCATTATACCATTTGGCAGTATCACGACCTGGACCGGTGGTGCCGGTATCCTCCGCCCGTCATGCCCAGGTCGATCAGCGCTGCCACCATGAGCCACAAGAGGTTAATCCCCGCCACTGGCATTCCGGAATGAAACATCCAGGCATAAACAAGTGTTGTCAACGGCAAAAAGATGAAGCCCAAAATCAGAACGATGATGTTGTTGTGATAGGGTCCGGTGAGGTACTCCGAGAACAGAAACAGAAGCGCCAAAGCCACGCGCGGGAACAGCAGGAGCAGCAGAACAAGCAAACAGGGCACTAGATTATGGACCCCAAAACCGGCCCAGCGTTTCACTTGCAGATAGAGAAAAACAAAGCCGTTTCGTCGCCTGCCACCCCTCGGCGAGGGCCACGCTACGATATGGTAGAGACTTGGAATGACCAGCATCCTCAAGAAGTTGAAGGGCGGGGATCGCCGCTCCATCGGAAAGTCCGCGGAAGCGGTCAAGGATATTGCGAAGACTCCGGCTCTCTTCGCCGATCTCTTTGCCGGCCTCTTCGACGCCGACCCCGTGGTTCGCATGAGGGCCGCGGATGCCGTGGAGAAGGTCACGCGACAGCGTCCGCAGTTGCTTGGGCCCTGGAAGAGACCGCTGTTGGAACAGATTTCCGCTCTCGAAGAGAAGGAAGTGCGCTGGCATGTCGCGCAAATGATCCCGCGGCTGAACCTGACATTCAGCGAAAAGGACACGGCTGTGCAGATTCTCATGGGCTACCTGGCTGACGACAGCAGCATCGTCAAGACGTTCAGCATGCAGGCGCTGGCGGACCTCGCTGAGCGCGACGAACCCCTGCGGGCACAAGTGGCGCCGTTGATCGAACGGCTAACCCAAACTGGCACTCCAGCCATGCGAAGCCGCGGCCGCAAGTTGCTCAAACGTCTCGGCTCAGCGGATGGTTGAAACGATGGACCGTTGGATTTGGGAACCCAGCCCGGAATGGATCGAGCGGACCAACGTCTACCGCTTCATGCAGCGCCTGGGGATTCGCGATCGCCAGGAGTTCATCCGCTGGTCTTCGGAGCACCTGGAGGAGTTTTGGCGGGAGATGGCCGTCGAGGCTGGCACCCGCTGGTTGCAGCCGTACAACCAGGTTCTCGATACCTCGCAAGGCGTGGAATGGTCGCGGTGGTTCACTGGCGGCAAGCTGAATATCGCCGATAACTGCCTGGATCGCTACAAGGATTCCAAACAGGTCGCGATCCTTTGGGAAGGCGAAGACCGGCCACCGCGCGAGATCAAGTTCTCCGAGTTGTACTCCGAAGTGAATCGGCTTGCGAATGCCCTGCGTTCCATGGGCTTGCGGGAAGGCGACCGCGTGGCCTTGTGTATGCCGATGGTTCCCGAGATCGTCACCATTCTGTACGCCTGCTTTAAGCTAGGCCTGATCGTAGTGCCGATCTTCGCCGGTTTCGGTGCAGGCGCCATCGCCACGCGTCTCGAGAATTCCGGTGCTCGCGTGATCTTCACCGCCGATCAGCTCCACCGTCGCGGCAAGCCGATTCCACTTCGCGCCAAAGTGGAGCAGGCGGCCGAGCGCGCCCGGTCAGTAGAAAAAATCCTCACGCTCGAAAACTGGGCCGAGCTCCTGCGCGGCCAATCGTCGGAATGCGAAACCCTGCCTCTTGATTCCGAAGCCCGCTCGCTGATTCTTTACACTTCGGGAACAACGGGGAAGCCCAAGGGTACGGTCCACACGCACGCCGGCGCGCTCGCGCAGATGTCGAAAGAAATCTACCTGGCCTTCGATCATCAACCGGCCGACCGATTCTTCTGGCTCTCCGACATCGGCTGGATGATGGGCCCTTGGACCATCATCGGCAATCACCACTTCGGCGGCACCATTCTGCTGTACGATGGCGCGCCCGATTACCCCGATCCCGGCCGCCTGTGGCAAATCATCGAGCGCCACGGCATCACCACTTTCGGAATTTCGCCCACCGCTATCCGCCTGCTGATGCGCAGCGATTCGGCAAAAAGCCACGCCATGCCCTCGCTGCGGCTCTTGGGCTCAACAGGCGAGCCCTGGGACGAAACCTCGTATGCGTGGTACTTCGAAAACGTCGGCAAGTGCCGCTGTCCGATCATCAACATTTCGGGCGGTACCGAGATCGTCGGCTGCTTCCTTTTCCCGCTGCCGATTCAGCCGTTGAAGCCCTGTACCCTCGGCGCGCCCGCCCCGGGCATGGCCACCGAGGTTGTGGACGACGCCGGCCACCCGGTTCGCGGCAAAATGGGCTACCTGGTTTGCACCAAGCCCGCGCCGTCGATGACTCGCGGCGTGTGGGGCGATCCCGATCGCTATCTCGAAACCTACTGGTCGCGTTGGCCCGGCGTGTGGTTCCACGGCGATTGGGCTAGCGTAGACGAAGATGGCTGCTGGTTTCTGCACGGCCGCGCCGACGAATCGATGAACGTGGCAGGCCGGAAGGTTGGCCCGGCGGAAGTCGAGGACGCGCTGATGGAGCATTCGGCGGTTGCGGAGGCAGCAGTGATCGGAGTGCCTGATGAGATCAAAGGCGAAACCATCGTCGGCTTCGTGGTTCTCAAGAAGGACTTCGAGCCTTCGGAATCCCTCCGCGCTGCTGTAGCCAAACACGTTGTGGATTCGCTCGGGCCCACATTCCGCCCGCATGCCATTCAGTTCGTGCTCGCCCTCCCAAAAACGCAGAGCGGCAAGGTGGTTCGCCGGTTGATCCGCCAGCGATACCTGGGCGAAGAGATTGGGGACACGTCTACGGTTGAGAATCCCGCCGCGCTTGAAGCCTTCCGGCCTGGAGCGATACACTGACACAGTCCCTGGTGAAACGCATCTTACATGTCAAGCGTACTTGGTCAGAGTGGCGGATTGGTTTATAGAGTTGCGCCTTACTCTACAGACGCTTTGCCAAGGAGGAACAGATGTTCAATAAGAGCTTGATTCTATTGGGCCTGCTGCTGGTGGTGGTCCTGTTCGTACCTCACTCCGCGTTGTATGCGGCCGACCATCGCGACGCCCCTGCCGTCGACGGCGCAGGCGAAGGCGACATAACCGATGTTTTCGCATTCCTCGATCCCAACGATAAGAGCCGCTTGGTTGTCGCGATGGGCGTGAATCCGTTCGCCGTACCCGCGGTTATCCAAAGCTACCGGTTCTCCAAGGACTATCTCTATCAGTTCAAGATCGATCGGACCGGCAGTTACCGCGAGGATTTTGTGATTCAAGTGACGTTCCAGGACACTCCCGCCGGGCAACGGGCTCACATACGAGTCGGATCGCCAGATCCGGGCTACGTGGGAGCCAGCAATGTACTGCTGGTGAACCCGCCCAGCGAGTTGGATATCCCCGTTGGGACTCTCTTCGGCGCTCCCAATGACATCCAAGTGTTTACCGGCCTCAGGGACGATCCGTTCGTTCTCGACGGTCAGTTCTTCCGTATTACGGCAGGCGAGGCGGACGTTTTCCGCAACATTCCCTCTTCGCCCCTGGGTCCCTTGCGCGGACGTACGGTCCGGGCCGACGGAACCAGCGGGGTCGACATGTTCGGCGGCTTCAATGCGTCGTACATCGTCGTGGAGTTCCCGGTCGCCTGGTTGGGAGTCACCAAGGACATTATCAACATCTGGGGAACCGTCAGTGCTCCGGTTTTGGAAACCGGAACCTACCTCCAATTCGAGCGCATGGGCCAGCCGCTATTTAACACGGTCTTCATGCCCAGCAACCTCAAAGACGCGTTCAATCAGGGCATTCCGTCCGATGACGTGCTTCGCTGGTCGGGATTCGTACCCGATGCGCTCACCACCACCGATAACGATGGAACAGGCAATACCATCGCTGGCCGCGCTAACCTGCTTACCGCGCTGGGAGTGACAACCGCTCCGTTCGGCGCCCCGCTGCTGCTGCCACCCACCTACGTCAACACCACTAGAGATCTGCTCCGTATCGCCCTGCTTCCCGACGTGCTGCGGCTGAGTCTGAAGTTGGCGCCCACGGATCTGGGAATTGGGGTGTTCGCCCTGATCAACGGCCGGCGCCCCGGCGACGATGTCGTCGATATAGCGCTTCGCGTGTTGCGCCAACTCGCCGATGTAAACCTTCCTCCGTCGCTCAAGGTTCCGGGTAGCGGCAATCCGCGTCCGGGGGCGCTAAACGGGGATGATCGCCGGGTCTTTGCGGTGTTGCAGGGAACCGATTTCATTCGTCCCGATTCCACGCTCGGCGACCTCAGCACTAGCGGCAACGACAAGCCGTTCCTGACCACTTTCCCGTTCTTCGCCGAGCCTCATCCGCGCCCCGGCAATCCAGGCACCATCGGATTCCCCGCGCTGGGCACCTCGCCGGTTGACTTTCCGACGTCGTGGCAATCGCCTAAACAGTAGGCAGTCGTCGGAGTTCTCGAACAATGGCGGTACGCTGGCCGCGTTTGCGCATTATACTCGTAGGACAGCTTGCGGCAATCGAATTCCGCCGCGGCTAAATGCCGGTACAGGGAGGTAGTGTGTTGTACAAAGCATTGACCATTTGCCTGACTTTTCTAATTGCTGGAGCCCCATTGATGTCTCCTCCAGCCCTTCGCGCCGCCGACCATCGCGACGCCCCAGCCGTTGACGGGGTTGGGGAAGGCGATTTGACGGACATTTTTGCGTTCCTCGATCCGAACGACAAGACGCAGCTCGTTCTGATCATGGGAGTGAATCCCTTTGCGTTACCTTCCTTCACGCAAAGCTATCGGTTCTCACCGGATTTCCTTTATCAGTTCAAGATTGATGTGAATGGCGACGCAGTCGAGGACCTGGTTGTTCAAATCCGCTTCCAGAATACGGACACCGGACAGAATATTCTGGTACACACCGATGCTCCCAATCCCGCGTACCTGGGCGCGGTCAATCAGTGGATCGAGAACGCCAACAGTGAGATCGAGGCCCCCACGGAGACGACATTTGGGACTCCTCACGACATCATGGTCTTCGCCGGCCAGCGCGACGATCCGTTTGTCCTGGACTCGCAGTTTTTCCGCATTATGAAGAACACGCAGGATGTTTTTCGCGATATTCCCAGCAGTCCTCTGGGACACTTACGTGGCCGCCCGGTCCGCGCCGATGGCACCAGCGGCCTCGATCTCCTGGCAGGTTTCAACGCGAGTTTTATTGTCGTATCCATTCCCGTTGCCTGGTTGGGTGGGACCAAAGACATCATCAATATCTGGGGCACCGTCAGTGCGCGTAATGAGGAAGCCGGGGGCTACGTGCAGTTTGAGCGGGAGGGCCAAGGACTAATCAATACGGTCTTTATCCCGGCGGCCTTCAAAGACGCGTTTAACTTGGGCATACCGGCGGACGATGTGGCCAGGTGGTCGAAATTCGTACCAGACGCGCTCACCACCACGGACAACGACGGCACTGGAAATACCATCGCTGGGCGGGCCAACTTGCTTACCAGTCTCGGCCTCACGGCTCCCCCATTCGGCGCACCGCTGCTCCTGCCCTCAACCTTCTCGAATACGAATAAGGATCTGATTCGCAATGCAGTCCTTCCCGATACGCTCCGGCTCAACGTCAAGGCCGACCCCAACGATCTGGCAATCGGTCAATACGGTATCACCAACGGGCGCCGGACTGGAGATGCCACTGTGGACATCGCACTGCGCTTGCTCCGTCAATTAGCCGATGTCAACTTCCCCGCATCGCTCAAGGTGCCGGGAAGCGGCGCTCCACGGGCTGGTGCGTTAAGCTCAACCGATCGCCGTTTCTTCGCAGTGCTCCAGGGCACGCAATTCATCCGTCCCGATTCTACACTCGGAGATGTCACTACAAGCGGGAACGACAAGTCCATTCCAACCGTGTTTCCGTTCCTGGCGGAGAAGCATCCGGTTCCGGGCGATCCCGGCTACATCGGCTTCCCCACGCTCGGCACCGTGCCCGGCGATTCCATGACATCGTTGCTGCCTAAGCAGTAAAAGGAGGATATCACTCCCGCGAATCGCGGACGGGCTAAAGGTCAGACCGTAAAGCCAGTCCGCGGTTGAGACTTTCACTTTCCGGCGAAGACCCGGAAGCGAGATGAACAGCGAAAATCCGAGTTCGGCACGGATTCCGCATGCGCAGGGCTATTGGGCGGCCTTCTTCAGCACCAGCGCCAGGGCCTGATCGCCCACCGCGGCTGGCTGCCCGCATTGTTTGGTCCGCTTCTGCCAGAGCTGCTCGGCAAGCTGAAGGCTCGATTCTACGGCGTCAGGCGAGAGGCTTCGACGTGAATGCTTCAACGCTTGATTTGCCCGGCCGATGGATGATCGCAGTGCATCGGAGGGAGAGCCGGCAGTGCATTTGGTGAGGCTATCGAGCGATAACTCTAACAGTTTCAAGCTCCGCCGGGAGCGCTCCTCGGCGCTGAGCCGGCGTTCCGATGGGTCCAGCGTTAGAATCTCGTCGCACAGATTGAGCCGCTTGCGAATATCGTCGTCCGGCGGTTCGAGGTGGGCGGCGTTACGGAAATCGCTGCATGCGGAGCGATAGTTGGCGCGGCTGAATTCGGCTTCAGCGCGCCCGAAGTATGCATCGGCATCCACCGGATTCCGCCGTAGAAGGTCACGGAACATTTGCGCCGCGCGTTCCGGAAACCCGGCGACAAGGTAGAGATGCGCGATTCGCCGCCGCATCTCGAGTTTGTCGCCGGCCTCGGTTTCCAGAAGCAGAAGTTCTGAGAGCAGTTCCTGATTGGCACTCTGGCGTGCGAGCAACGCTACGAGCTCCCAGCGGACCGCGAGCTTCTGGCTGGCCGCATCGCTGTCCCAGTGTCCATAAATGGCGCGATGATAGTAGGAAATCGCCTGGGAAACCTTTCCTTGCCGGACTAGCGTACGCGCGAGCAGCAGGTTGGCTCGACTATTGGTGGAATCCGTAGTCAGAATCTGCTCAGTTTCGGCAGCCGCTTCGGAAGTTTTGTTGGCGGCGAGCAAAGCGTCCGCGAGCGCAAGCTGGTAAGCACGTTCGCCACGGGCGATGGTCAGGGCCTCGCGAAAACGATCGATAGCGTGTCCGGCATCGCCCTGCTGCAGTAGGCGCTGGCCCTCATGAAAAAGCAGCTCGGCCTCCGTTCTGCTTTCTGTTTTCACGGTATTCGCTAGAAACATGTCCAACGCGAAAAGCACTCCCATCAAGACCCCGGTCAACACCAGCGTTCCAAAGAAACGCGCCGAGGAGATGGTTAATCCGCTCAATCAGCCTCCTGGTCCCGATCCTTGCCGGCGACGCCCAGCCCGCGAAGAATATCGTCGAGCGTCACCACGCCCAGCAGATTTCTGACATCGGCGCGGCTGACGATAGGCAACACCTTCACATTCGCTGCGCCCATACGCTCCAGCCCTAGACTCAAGGTGTGGTCGGGATGGAGATGGGGAAAATCCGCGCGCACGGCATCCGAGAAAGACCCAAGGTCGTGCAGTTCGCAAGCCTCTCCGCCGTTCAACAAAGCCAGTTGGAGATCCGCAAGGGAAATCATGCCCAGAAGTTTGCCGCCGGCGGCTACCGGCCATGCTTCGAGGTCGCCTTCAGCGGTAGCTGCGGCCGCATCCTTCACCGTGGTAGATAGCGCAAACGCTTGTGGCGGCGGCCGCATGACGGTGGCCACGCGAATGCGGCCATATGCGGCGCGATGCTCCACCTTGGGAAGGTGCACTCCATCCTGATGCGCCAAGGCTTCGTAGATGGGCTCGCGCTGGAGCTGGTAGGAGATGAAGAACGCGATGAGGTTCGAGATCATCAGCGGCACGATGATGGTGTAGTCGCGGGTCAGCTCGAAGATCATGATCACGGAGGTTAACGGCGTTCGAACAATCCCGGCAAACGCCGTCCCCATGCCAATCAGGGCGTAGGCGCCTGGATCGGCAGTGTAGCCTGGAAGAAAGAAATGCGCGACGCTTCCGACGGCAGCGCCCAGCATGGCGCCGATGAACAAGCTTGGCCCAAAGATGCCGCCCGCATTGCCCGACGCATAACAGAGAGCCGTCGCCACGATCTTCAATATGGCAAGCATTGCGACTGCTTGAAACACAACGTTGCCGTTCAGCACGCGTTCGACATAGTTGTATCCGACGCCAAGGACGTCAGGGACAAAGTAGCCCATTAATCCAACACCGAGACCGCCCGCCACCGGCTGGAGCCACGCCGTTTGCTTGGGCAGGTCTGCAAACCACTTGCGGAGTTGCAGCAGAAGCTGGACGAAGAGCACGGAACCAAACCCTCCCACCACGCCAAGAGCGGCGTAGAAGGCAAACTCCACGGGATGGACCAGATGATAGGCGGGTACATGGAACAGCGGATCGTCGCCGAGCACCAGATGCAATACCATCCAGGACGTCGCGGAGCTCAGCACTACGGCGCCGAGCACGGGCGCGTGAAGGTCCCCCAGGATTTCCTCGAGTGAGAACAATACTGCCGCGATGGGCGTGTTGAAGGCCGCCGCCAGGGCGGCAGAGCAACCAACCGGGACGAGCGACTTCACCTGCTCCCGGTTCAAGCCAAGCCGCCGGGCCAGCACGGAGGCGATCCCGGCCCCTACTTGCACGGATGGGCCTTCGCGGCCCAGCGCAATACCGCTGGCCAGTGACATCGTACAGCAGGCGAACTTGCCAATCACCGTTCGCAGATGAATGACGCCATCGGCGACAAACAGAGCGAACTTGGTCTGTGGAATCCCGCTGCCGCGAGCGAACGGAAAATAGCGGAACAGAAGGTAGCCGGTCAGCAGCGAACCCGTAGCCGGCACCAAAACGCGCCGCCAGCCGGAGCCTCCGGCTGGATACATGCGGGCTGCCAGACGGCCGGTAAGCAGAATGAACGCGACCACCACCAGCCCAACCAGGGCTCCGATGATGAGGCTTAACAGCAGCGAAATACGGGTTTCGTTCCGTCGCAGGCCCTCCAGCCAACGCAGCAAGGGCTTTTCTGATGGGTCAATTTGAGGCATTATGGCAGCCAAGGCCGCAGCGGTGTAGCTACTTAAGTGACGCTTTACGGCTATGAAATGATTCCTTTGCGCACCGCGTACAGGATTAAATCGGGCACGCTGTGCAAATTCAGCTTCTGCAGAATGTGCGCACGATGGGTCTCTACCGTATACAGACTCAAGCTGAGGCTGGTGGCGATCTCTTTGTTGCTCTTGCCTTCGGCAATAAGCTGCAAGATCTCACGCTCGCGATCGGTGAGCAGTTCGTAACTGTCATCGGCGTCCTTACGTTCCAACACCTGCACATAATCCTCTTTGAGGATTCGACTGATCTTCGGACTGAAGAATGACCCGCCCCGCACTACGGCATGAATGGCAGTGATCAAATCGGCCTTCACGGCATCCTTCAGCAGGTACCCTCGGGCGCCGGCCTTCAACGACCGGATCACGTAGCTCTCGTCGTAATGCATGCTGAGAATCACTACGCCGGTACGCGGATTCTTCTCAACGATGCGGCGTGTGGCCTCGATACCATTCATGGTCGGCATGGCAATGTCCATAACCACTACGTCCGGGGCATGAGCTTTCACCAGTTCCACGGTCTCGCGCCCATCGGCGGCTTCGCCCACCACCGTAAAGCCGGGCTGTCGCTCCAGCAGCAGGCGCATCCCATCGCGGATTAGATTATGATCGTCGGCCAGCAGGATACGAACCTGTTCCATCTCCGTTTCCGTTCAATTCTGTAATCGGCAGTGCGATTTCCAATCGGGTACCACGTCCGGGATGGGAATGTATCTCGAAAGTTCCGCCCAGATGGCGCACCCGCTCCTCCATTCCCAGCAGTCCGATGCCGCGTACCCGCTGCGGATCGAATCCGCTCCCATCATCTTGTACGCGGAGGAGAATCCTGCCTGACTCCTCACGCACCGCCACCTGGACCGTGCTGGCCTGGGCGTGCCGGGCGCAGTTATTCAGCGCCTCTTGCACGACCCGGTAGATGCAAGTCTTGTGCTCTTCCGGGAGATCGTCGCTGACCTCGCTCGCTACTTGCACTCGCATTCCAGTCCGCTTGCCAGTTTGGCGGGCTTGCCAATCCAGCGCCGGAACCAGGCCGAAGTCGTCCAGCATGGAGGGCCGCAGCAGCAGCGCCATGTTTCTGATTTCGTTCATGCCCTTCTCCGCGACGCTGCGGATGGATTCCAGATGGGCCCGCACTTCCTGCGCCGGTTCCAGATCCAACAAATTTTCCGCCTCCATCAAGATCGCGGAGAATGACTGTCCCGTTTCATCGTGCAGTTCGCGCGAGAGAGCTTTGCGCTCGTCCTCTTGCGCTCGCACCAACTTTGCAGATAGTTCCTGCAGACTGGCGCGCGCTTTCAGCGTGTCCTCCAGTCGCTGCTGAGCCTTGTCCTCAAGCCTGAGAATGTGCAGAATGGCGAAGCCGGCCAACGTTGCGCCTCCGAGCAAGGTGACCACAATCATCGCCACCAGCCCCAACTGCCACCTGCTGAACAACGTGCCCAACTTGGCGTCCCCCCGCTTGAGGGACTCCTCATTGAGTGTGGCTACCCGGTCGGCGATCTGCAGCATAGACGTGCGACGCGGTATGAGCTCTTCGTAAAAAAAAGCGAAGCGAAATTTATTCCGTTGTTCTGGAGTCCAGGAGTAGGTTTGCCCGAGGACCGACCAGTACGCGTCGATTTCCGTGCGCAGCGCGCGGAAAGGCGCATCTTCTTCCGGTTCCAGGGATCGGGCGTAGCGCTCAAGCGCGGCGTCCGTATCCCGGTGCAAATTCTCGAGTGCCGCGATCTGTGCCCGGGCGACACGATCATCGGGCGCGAGAAGGGAATCGCGCGCGTAGGTGCCGGAGAGGTAAATGTTGGAACGAATCTCTTCCAGTATCCGGTTCCGATCGAGAAAATGCGCCTTCAGACTGCTGCCGTTCTGGCGCAAGCGATCCTGGAAAACCAATGCGCCCGTCTCCGCCGCAGCCATCAACAAGAGCAGGCCGCCAAAACCTCCCACTAGCGCGAGCCAGGGCCGCTGCCGCATTCTTCCCTCAGTCTATCGGACCCGCTCTGTTCCTGCGGAGCGATGCTGCGATCTCAGTCAGAATACCGTTTTGAACGCAGAATGGGAATCCCGTCCAGTTTGTATTTGCGCTCGGCGTAATATACTGTGCCGGCGGGATATCAAAAGGACAGGAGCGATCTTACGCTGTGAAGAGGTGTGATCGGAAGGCCTGGGATCTGGGAACCGATGATCGCGTGACTCGCTGTCTCAACCGGTGATCTTACCTATCCTGCCGTTGGGTAATCTATACGGCGCTCCGCAGGGATCTCCTTCTGTTTTGCCGGGAGCGCCACTTTTTCGTCTTAGTAACCTGGTAACGGGAAGGCCTCTGCCTTCCGGGTCTGGAATGGCACGGGAATCGCCGCTACTGTCTCGGCGGGATAGGAATCGTCGAGCGCGCCGGATACGCTGAGGAAGGGTGGGACAAAGACGATCACGCAGCATTCTGATGTGCTGCGGCTGCCTCGCCACTTGGGCGGCCTCGCTGGCCGCCCAGGTCGCCTCGAAACCGGTGGTCCAGGTAGCATCCCCTGCGAACGCATCGCCACTTCCGCAACAAGGACCGCTCGATTACGTTTGCCCGATGGATGCCGATGTACGCTCGGACAAGCCCGGATTCTGTTCGCGCTGCGGCATGAAACTGGTTCTTGGGGTTCCCGATCAGTCGGAATACCGGCTCGATCTGCACACTACGCCGCGGGTCTTTCGCTCTGGTCAAAAAGTGCGTCTTTCGTTCCGCATTACGGATCCCAAGACGGGCCAGTCCGTAAGGCACTACGAGATAGTGCACGAGAAGCTCTTTCACATGTTCATTGTCCGCGATGACCTCGGCTACTTCCTGCATGATCATCCAATTCCGCAAACGGATGGATCATTCCTATTCGACATTACTTTCGCCAAACCAGGCATGTACCGGGTCGTCGGCGACTTTTATCCGTCCGGCGGTACACCTCAATTGATTGCCCGAACGTTGATCGTGCCTGGCGCACGCGGCGTAGCCGTACCCCTGCAGGAGCAAGCCGCCTTGAAGCCCGCACTTGGTGTCAACCATTGCGAAAACATGGACGTGGAATTGACGACAGATCCGCCTCAGCCGATTGCGGGAATGAAAACGTTGCTGTTTTTCCACGTCCATCCCGTCGATGGGTTCGAAAAATACATTGGCGCGTGGGCTCACATGCTGGCCGCTTCCGACGATCTGATCGATCTGATCCATGATCATCCGTATATCGCCGACGGAGGACCGCAGTTGCAGTTCAACATTATCTTCCCGCGGGCGCACACCTACCGCCTGTGGGTTCAGTTTCAGAGAAAGGGCGTAATCAACACGGCGGAGTTCACTATCCCGGTGGCCGAACTGAAGTGAGAGCGATTCTCAGGGTCAATGCGGGCCCGATTGGTTCCGCCACGGTTGCGCTCAAGCTCAAAGCCGATCCGAACGATCAGGCAATCGGTCAATACGGAGGACTGGAGATGCAGTGTGGACATCGCGCTGCGCTTGCTCCGTCAATTAGCCGATGGCAACTTCCCTGCATCGCTCAAGGGAGCCGGGAAGCGGCGCTCCACGGGCTGGTGCGTTAAGCTCAACCGATCGCCGTTTCTTCGCGGTGCTGCATGGCACTCAGTTCATCCGGCCCGATTCCACACTCGACGACCTTACCACCAGTGGCAACGACAAGCCCCCTCCGGCGGTGTTCCCATTCCTTGCAGAGAAGCATCCAGTTCCGGGCGATCCCGGCTACATCGGCTTCCCCACGCTCGGCACAGTCACCGGCGATTCCATGACATCGTTGCTGCCTAAGCAGTAAAGAAGTTATCATACCTGCGGGAACCCTCTAGCGGTTCCGCAGGACATGTGCACATGAGACTCTGTTGTTCGTTGGTTTTATTCTCCGTGTCGGCCTTCGCTCAAGTTTCCGCTCTGAAGAGCACATCCGTCACCACCGACGACAAGATTGCGCTCTATGAAGGATGGGTGGCCGCGGACCCAGCCAACATCTCCAATCAAACTCTGCTGGCCGGCGCGTACATCCAAAAGACGCGCGAAACCACCGACTATGGTTACCTGGACCGCGCCTCCAAGATCATCGACAAAGTCCTCGCCCAGAAGCGCGACTACGAAGCGTTGCGGCTACGCAATCTGATTGAGCTGAATCTTCACCACTTCTCCAAAGTGGCCGAGTACGCTCGCGAAATGACCCGCTCGACTCCCAGCGACCCGCAGAACTGGGGCTCGCTGGGCGACGCACTGCTCGAAATGGGTCAATACGATGCCGCGCGCGAAGCTTTCGCCAAGATGCTCGCCATCCGGCCCAATCTCTTCAGCTACAATCGCATGGCTTTCTATCGCTTCGTTACCGGCGACGTAGACGGCGGCATCGTCATGATGACCGATGCTGTGAAGGCAGGCGCGCGGTATCCCGAAAACAAAGCCTGGTGTCTGGTGGAACTGGGGAACATGTACTTCAAGACTGGGCGCTGGCCCGAGGCGGAGCGCGCGTACACGGAAGCCATCGACACGTTTCCGGCTCTGCATACGGCCTACGCCGGTCTCGGAAGCGTGCAAGCCGCGCAGGGAAAGCTGCCGCAAGCGATTGACAGTTACAAGAAGGCGCAGTCGATCACGCCCATGGTGCAGTATGCCGCAGCGCTGCACGACCTGTATTCGGCGACGGGCAAGAAATCGGAAGCGCAACAGCAGGCCGACTTGGTGGATGTGGTTGCCAAGCTCGAAGAAGCTTCCAACATGAAAGCGAATCGTACGTTGGCGCTGGTCTACTCGAACCAGGATCGCAATCTGCCGCGCGCTCTGGAACTGGCCCGAGCGGATTTCGAAGTCCGCCAGGATGTCTACACCTACGATGCGCTGGCCTGGGCTCTCTACAAGAACAATCGTTATGAAGACGCGCAGCGAGCCTCCGCGGCGGCATTGAAGCTGGGAGCGCCGGAGGCCCTATTCTTCTATCATGCAGGTATGATCGCCAATGCGCTGGGCGATCGCGCCGTCGCCAAGAAGCAACTGGAAAAGGCCTTGCAACTCAACGCCGGATTCGACTTCCGCCAGGCAGCCATCGCCCGCAAGACCCTAGACGCGATCGGACCGGACGTCAAATGACCCGGACAGAAAACCGGACAGAAAACCGGGGAAACCGGGGACAGCCCGCGTGTTTCCTTCTCGACCATACCTTTTCAATAGGGTTCCGCTTGCGGGAAACA
>DASQGY010000239.1:0-13744 GCA_035632375.1 Bryobacteraceae bacterium
CAACCACACCTCGGCCACTTCCGGATATGTAGCAGGCAAGCCTCGTTTCACCCAACCGATCCAGCCGAATTTCTCCTGGTATATCCAGGACAACTGGAGGATGTTCTCCAACTTCACCCTGACATACGGTGTTCGTTGGGAGTACCAGGGCGTATTCGACGACCGCGACGGATTGGTCCTGCTACCGCAGACTCAAACGGCTGGCCTGTTTGGCCCCACTCCGGTGGGCTCTTACTTCCAGCCTGGGAATCTGACTGGGTCTACCGATACATTATTGACTCTCCAGGGCACCAACAACGGGCATCCGTTCTACCATCGCGATTTGAACAACTTTGCTCCTTTCCTGGGCTTCGCCTGGGATCCCTTCAAGGACGGGAAGACCTCTATTCGCGGTTCCTTCGCCCAACACTTCACCCAAGACGGCTTCACTTTCTTCGGGCAAGCCGAAACAGCCAATGCCGGGCTATTTACCAACTCCGCCAATAGTGTTCCAACTGGGGTGTTCACTAACTCCTCCAAACTTAGTCCCCCAGTTCCGGCGGATGTGTTTCCGGTTTCCCAGAAGGCTCTCTTCGCCAATACCGGTGGTGGCCAGAGCTTGACGAATTTCGACCCGAACTTGACTACGCCGTACGTTCTCGAATGGAGCTTCGGTATCCAGCGCGAATTGCCGAAGAAGGTCACTTTCGAAGTGCGCTACGCCGGCAATCACGCCGTCAAGCAGTATCGCGCCTGGAACATCAACGAGCAGGATCTGGGGAATTCCGGACTGCTGACCGAGTTCCTGCACGCTCAGAGCAACCTCTCCATTTCGCAGGCCGCCGGTAAGGGAAATAACTTCTCCAACCAGGGACTTTCCGGGCAAGTACCAACGCCCATTTTCGATAAACTGTTCACCGGCCTTTCCCCCGCGGCCGGTTATGCCAGCAGTAGTTTCGTTACCAGTCTGACGCAGAACACCATCGGTAGCATGGTCGATACTCTCCGGCGCTCCCCAACCTATGCCAATAATCGCGTCGCGAACTTCCCGCTGAATTTCTTCGTAGCCAATCCCTATGCCAATAGCGGGCTGCAATACGACAATTCCGGCTGGTCCTACTACCATGGCCTGGAGGTGGATGTTCACAAGCGCCTGGCGGGTGGTTTGATCGTGCAAGGGACCTATACTTTCAGCAAGGTGCTGACCGATACGTCCTTCCTGACCAGCCAGAACGAAGGCGCGAACTATCAGTCGGTGCTCAACCGGCGGCTGGACAAGTTCCGCGCCGCGTTTGATACCACCCATTCGTTCGCGGCCAATTTCCTCTATCCTCTTCCGCTCGGCCGCGGGCAGCGTTTCGCTGGGAGCGCGCCGGCTATCGTGAACGTCCTCATCGGCGGTTGGAACATCAACGGCTTCACGCGTTGGACCAGCGGCTCGCCGCTGCCCACCATAAGCACCGGCCGTAACACTAACGGCTCATTGATCAACGCCACCCCGGTATTGCGCAATATGACACAAAGGCAACTGCAGAGCTTCGTCGGCGTGTTTCGCGGGGGGAACGGCGTCTATTGGCTGAATCCAGCCTCCGGGTTGATGACCATCAAGAATGGCACCAGCACCGCGGTGCTGTGCACGCCTGGACAGACTACACCCTGCTTCGACTTCCCGGCTCCCGGGCAATTCGGTAACCTGACGCCCAACTTCATAAGCGGCCCGAACTTCTTCGGCCAGGATCTGTCTCTCGCCAAGCACAACAAGATCTGGGAAGGGAGGGTCGACTTCGAGATCCGCCTGGAGATGTTCAACGCCTTCAACACCTCGAATTTCACTGGCGCCCAGACCACTATTACCGGTAACACCTTCGGTCAGCTTACCGGTACGCTCGATACTACCCGCTCCGGCGGCGTGCTCTCTCGCGCCGGACAATGGGCCGTCCGCGTAACCTTCTAGCGGCGTCCGCAGTTCATCGTTTCACCGAGGCAGGCCGGCAACGGCCTGCCTTTTTCTTTGCACAGACCCTAACCAACCCTCCGCGCGCTCGTCTATATCCTAGTTCGCTATAGCGAACTATGGAAGACTAACCACATGGCAGCCCGCCCCACCCTCTCCCGCGACACCTTCCACATTCTTGTCGCACTCGCCGATTCCGACCGCCACGGCTACTCCATCATGCAGGACGTCGCCGACCGAACCAGCGGCCAGGTCAAGCTCAGCCCCAGCACCCTTTACAGCGCCATTAAGCGGCTGCTGGAGACCGGCTGGATCGAAGAGCTGGAAGAACGGCCCGACCCCAAGCACGACGACGAGCGCCGCCGCTATTACCGCATCACCAAGTCCGGCCGCCACGCCGCCATCGAGGAAGCCGAACGCCTGGAAGAGCTGCTGGCCGACGCCCGCGCCAGCGGCCTCGTCCCCAAGCGGAGTTAAGCCATGACCACCGGCCTGGTTCGTCTCTACCGCGGCCTCCTGCTGCTCTACCCAGCCGAATTCCGCGACGAATACGGCCGCGAGCTCTGCCTGGTCCTGCTGGACCGCTGCCGCGAGCAGCGCTCTCGCCTGGCCGTCCTGTTGGTCTGGATTCACGCCGCCCTCGGCGTTCTCACCGAAGCCCCCAAGGAGCACTACCACGTCATGTTGCAAGATCTTCGACACGCCCTCCGCGTCATGCGCAACGATGCGCCCGTCACCGCCGCCGCAATCGCTATCCTGGCGCTGGGCATCGGTTCCACCACGGCCGTCTTCACGCTGGTAAACGGCATCCTGGTCCGCCCGCTGCCCTATCCGGATACGGACCGGCTGGTCGCCGTCGACGAACATGAGAGAGAAAGTGATTCTCCCGGCAATGTCGCGTTCCCGAACTATCAGGACTTGCGCGCCCGCACTCGCTTGTTGGAGGACCTCGGTGTGTATTCCGAAGGCCTGCGCACCATTCGCGGGGAAGGCGATGCGGAAACGGTGCCCGGTGCACAGATCAGTGACGGAGTTTTTCCGATCCTCGGCGTCAAGCCGATCCTGGGCCGCGCGTTCACGCGCGAAGAGGATGTGCCCAATGGCCCCAAAGTGGTCGTGATCGGCGAAGAGCTTTGGAAGCGACGCTACGCTGGCGACCCCGGCATACTCGGCAGGACTGTAGAAATTGGCCCCCGCCGGTTTACGGTGATCGGCGTGATGCCCGCCAGCTTCCATTTCCCCGAACGGGCCGAGCTTTGGCTGCCTCTCCAACTCAGTCCGGAGCAGTCCACGCGAGCCGACTATTTCCTGAGCGCCATCGGCCGTCTGCGGCCCGGCGTGTCGGCGCAGCAGGCCACCGCCGAACTCGCTTCCCTGATGAAGCAAATTAATCGGGAGAATCCGAAGACGGACGTCGGAAACAGCGCCCGCGCGGTACCCATCCGTCAGTCGATCACCGGCCAGTACCGGCCCGCGGTCATCACGCTGCTCGCCGCGGTCGGATTCCTGCTGCTGATCGCCTGCGCCAACATCACCAACCTGCTGCTAATCAAAGCCTCGGTGCGCGCGCGAGAGATGGCCGTGCGCACCGCGCTGGGAGCGTCACGCCCGCGCTTGATCCGGCAGTTGATCACCGAGAGCGCGTTATTCGGACTGGCCGGAGGGCTGGCGGGCATCGCCTTGGCCTACGCCGGAGTTCCCGCGCTGCTGTCCTTGATCCCCATCGAACTCCCGCGCTGGATGACCTTCACCATCGACGCGCGGGTCCTGGGCTTTGCGCTCGCTGTGTCGCTGCTCACCAGCCTGATCTTCGGCGTCGCCCCAGCTTTCGGCGCATCGCGCGTGGAACTCACCGCTGCATTGAAGGAAGGTGGCCGTACCGGAACAGCCGGCGCACGCCGTAATCTGCTGCGCAACAGCCTGGTGGTCGCCGAGGTCGCCCTTTCTCTGACGCTACTCGCCGGCGCCGGCCTGATGGTGCGTAGTTTTCTAGCACTCCGTCACCAGCCACTGGGATTCACCACGGAGAAAATTCTGACGCTCGACTTGGCTTGGCCCGGCGATCTCTACCCACAGGGCCCCAAAGCGCGCGCCTTGGAGGCCAACATCCAGCACGAACTGGCCAGCCTTCCTGGAGCCACCAACATCGCTTTTGCCTCAGGTGTCCCTCTCGCCAGCGTCTGGGGCCGCAGCTTGACCGTGGAAGGCTTCCCGCTCCTGCCACTCAAGCAGGCGCCGGGTATCTTTCATACCATCGTATCGCCGAACTATTTTCGAGCTCTTGGTATCCCGCTGGTCGAAGGCCGCGATTTCACCGATGCCGACTGGGACAATCCGATGGTGACCATCGTCGATGAATCCCTCGCCAAACGCTATTGGCCCAACGGGAGTGCTCTAGGGAAGCGTGTCCGCTATGGTCCACCGGAAAACAACGAGCCGTGGCACACCATCGTGGGTGTTGCGGGCAAGGTCCGCAGCGAGAATCTCCCCGGCCGCAATCGCTGGAACGTCTATATTCCCTTTGATGCTCAACATCTCCCGAGGGCAATGATTCTGCGGACGAGTCAAGACCCGATGTCGCTGGCCCAGGCGGTCCGCGGGCGCATCGTCGCACTGGATCGCAACATCGCCGTCAGCCAGATTCACAGCCTGCAGCAGGTGATCGATCGCGCGGCCTGGCGCGAGCGGTTCTTTACCGTGCTCTTCACCGTATTCTCCTCCTTGGCGCTGCTGCTGGCCGCAGTCGGACTCTACGGGGTCCTGTCCTACGCGGTTTCGCTACGTACGCACGAAATCGGAATCCGCATGGCGCTCGGCGCATCCGCTCGCCAAGTGCAAGCGATGGTAATGCGGCAGGGCTTGCTCCTCACCGGCTTGGGTCTGACCTGCGGAATCGTCGCGGCCCTCGCTCTCACCCGGCTGATGACAACGCAGCTCTATCACACCAGTCCAAGCGATCCGGAAACATTCATCGCAGTCACGGTGATCCTGATGTGTGTCTCGGTGGCAGCAGCGTTCATCCCCGCGCGTCGAGCCACGCAAGTCGAACCAGTGGTCGCCCTCCGCGAAGAGTAACCGAGCGGAGGGAACACAAGGAATACAAGGAAGACAATGAATGCCTGGCACCATCAGCCTCGTCTCCCTTGTCTTCCTCGTATTCCTCCGGATCTGTTGCTGCCAGGCCATCCTCCCGCTCGCGCCACTGTAGTACGATGACTAGAAGAATGTTAGTGGAATTCGAATACCGTGGCGATGTCTGCCTGGTCCGCCTCCACGGGCGGTTCGCGACCGGTCAGGACTCGGCCTATCTCCGTACCAAGACCGAAGAGATCAAGAACACCGGCTACTCCAAAGTTCTAGCCGATTTCAGCCAGGTCTCCTACATCGACTCCACAGGCATCGGTTTCCTCATCGGCATCTACACCAGCGTCCTCAAGAATGCGAAAGGCCGCTTCGTCCTTTCCAACCTGAATCGCCGCGTGCGCGATGTTCTCGAACTAACCAGGCTGGCCAACGTGATTCCGATTTATCCGGACGAGAACGCCGCGTTCGAGGCGTTGCGCGGTGGCGAAACCATCACGGCCGGGCAGGCCAGTTAATCACACGCCGTCAAGTGTTTTGCACACCTGCTGAATTGTGGGGCGGACCCCCTGGTCCGCGGCCGACGCCCCCGTCGGCAAGTTCGGGTTTGCGACGATGCTTCTCACTCGGCCGCAGCCAGAACTTCTTTCGGATCGGGCTTACCGCGTCGCGCGTAGCGAATCTTGCCCGACTTCCCGATCAAGTAAACCGTCCGCTTCACAATCAGCCCGTTGGCATGGTATCGCCCGGCAACGTGTTGCCCGCTGTCCACCAGCAGCGGAAAAGGAAAGCGATGATGCGAACGGAACGCCGCATGTTTTGCCGCGCCCGCCGGATTCACGCCGAACACCATCGCCTCCCGAGCCTGCGCCGCCGCCCAGCTATCGCGGAATTCGCATAGCTGCTTGGTGCAGACCATAGTCTCGTCTGCCGGATAAAATACCAGCACTACGTTCTTGCCCCGCAAATCCGCCAGCGAGACCACCTCGCCGTCCTGATCGGGCAGCGCAAAATCCGGTGCATCGCCGCCCACCGGCAACGGCTCGGAAAACAGCCAGGAAAACATCCGGTTACTTCGCCGCCCGCAGTCCAGGCCGCTCTTCGATCGCGAGCGTCAAACCCATGGCCGCCCAGGCGGTCGCCGATGCGGAAATCCATTGATCGTGACCGTACGGAAATCCGCTTTCGAAGTATGGCTGAAACTTCGGTGACCGGCTGCGGACGTACCACGATCCATCGGCACGTTGCGTAGAGAGCAGATACTTCACGCCTTTCCGATAGGCCATGTCCGCGCGCGATACTCCCGCGGCCTCGCCGAGTGCGTACAGCGATTCACCCGTGGCGTAAGCGTCGCTCGCAAGCTCGGTGCGCTGCGACCATCCACCGTCGGCGCGTTGCGCCGCAACAATCGCTTTGGCCATCGGCTGCAGCGCTTTCGCTTCGACGCCGGCCCAATGCAAGCCGAGCAGTTGCATGTTGCGGTCCTCGGTGGTCAAGGGCTTGGCAGTGAGCAGCCACTGCTTGGCAGCATCGATCCGTTGTCTCATCTCGGGCGCGCGTCCCGCAGAACCGTAAACTTTCAGCGCACGAACCGCCAGCGCGGTGCGGAAGATGTCGCCTTCTTCAAACGGAGGCCGGGCCAGTCCGCCATAATGCCAACGGCCATCGCGCAATTGCTCGGCCGCCAAGTCCGCTACCATCGCGTCGGTCATGCTGTCCGGCGCGTATCCGGTGGCCGCCAAGCCTGCCAGCGAGTAAGCAACGATTTCGGGAACTCCGGCCAGATCCATCCGCTCCAGCAGCAGCGGCGCGAGCGGACCAAAGGTGCTCTTGGCCAGTTTCCAACGCTCGTCTTGTGCCTTGGCGTCTACAGCCAGACCCTTTGAGCGCGCTACACCCACCGCCAGATCGGTCATGTTCTGCGCGTGGCACCCGATGCATCCCCCTTCCTTGCTGAATCCGTCGGCTGACTTCTCCAGCAACGCGATACTACGTTGCACCGCGGGTTTCAAATCCGCCGGCGCAGCATCCCCGGCCGGTATCACGCGAGCCACGGTTTCTCCGGCGCCCGCGCGCTTCAACGCATCGACGGTGCTGGATGGCCCAATCTTTCGCGCCCAATCGAGCGCTGTTTCGCCCAAGTCGCTCTTGGCCTCTACGGACGCACCCTTGGCCAGAAGCATTCTGATGATTTGTGGATCCTGCCGGTCCGTGGCCACGGCCAGCATCAATGGCGTCATGCCGCGCACATCCTTGGCATTCACATCGGCCCCGGCATAGAGCAACGCTTTCACCACTTCCGGCGGCCCAAAAGCCGACGCCAACAGCAGCGGTGTGAGTCCGCCCAACAAAATGTTGCCGTTCTTTACCTGAAATAACTTGTCCCTGGTAGACACGCAGTTCACGTTGGCGCCCTTGGCCAGCAACATTTTCACTACGGCCAGATTGCCGTTCGCCGCCGCGCCCGCCAACGGGGAGTCCGTGATCAGTGCCAATGCGGCAGTCATGCCTGGAGCGCCGCCATTGACATCGTTGGAGTCGATCAACAGCTTGACCGTTTCCGTGTCATTCCCCATCGCCGCGGCAGTGAGCGTGGTCATTCCCAGCTTGTCGGTGACCTTGGTATTCGCGCCTTTGGCGATGAGCAGTCGAACGATGTCCGCCGAGTGGTCGCTCAGCGCCGCCAGCAACAGCGTAGTGCGCCCTTGTTTCGACACTGCATTCACGTCAGCGCCATGATCGAGCAGCAACTTGATTTTCTTGATGTCCGTGGCCGACCAGATCAGCGCGGTCGATTCAAACATGTTCCGGGCATTGACATCCGCGCCCTTATCGATCAGCAACTTCATCGCTTCCACCGAACCGGCCGCCGCGGCATACATCAACGGCGTCACGTCGTGATTGTCCTTGGCGTTCGCGCTGGCGCCTTGCTTCAGCATGCTTTCGAGCTTCGCCAGGTCGTTCGCGCGGATCGCGGTGTAGAAGTCGTCGCTCAGCTTCTCTGTGTTTGCCGCGAATATGGCAATGGCTGGAATCAGCGCAGCTATAGAGCAGTTCCTCAATCTCATCGTTGCCTCCCAGATGGCAGTAGATCTCGAACTAAGTTATCACCAAGCACCGCCTCCTGCAACGCCCTCCGTGATTGAAACGGTGGGACTTAACCAAATTCGAGGCTGCGGGGATTATCTCATGTGTCCGAATTTCGGACAGTCCCGATTTTCCTTGTGGGATCTGCCTGGTTGGCCTATCCTACAACAGGTATATCTCCATGAAAATCAAAAGTGTAGGCGCCCGGACAGCCGGAGTAGCGGCCTTGGTCCTGTCCGTCGTTTTGACTGCCAGCGGCGGTACTTGACCCGGCTGTGGAAACATTCCACTGGTCCAGTGGATGGATGCTTCGCCCATCGTGGCGCGCCCGGGGCAGAAGATCAAACTTCGCTACCGGATGCTCGGGAATGTCGACTTCGGCCGGATCATCCGTCCCGACCAAAGCATCATTCCTCTCACCGACGAGACCGGTGGCGTCTTCTCTGTTGACGTCATCGCGCCGACGCCGGGAGTGCGCGATGTTTTCAGTCCCATCCTGGGAGAAGTGCGCGGCTACATCAGTTCGACGGCCAAGTGCTTCAACAATTCGTTCGTCCAGGTGATTACCGACGAAGTCCCCAAAGCCCGCGTCGTACATCTCGCCACGGACGTGCAGCGAGCCGATTACGTGGTGAACATTACCATCCCGGCCGCTTCTTTTCCCGCATTGGATGCACTGGTTTTTTCGTTCGATCCGACGCCCATCGCGAAACGCTTTTACCAGTTTTTCGGTGACGACTACGACATGCTCAACTTCGTCCTGCCCGGTTTTTACGAGAACCGTTTTCACGTGGTGGTGAAGAACACCGAGCAGGGCACGGCCGTGCCGATCATGGACACTGCGGCCAACTACGGCAGCAAAGGCCGCCTTATAGGCGTAAACATCTTTCCGCTGTTCCCTTATTACGACGGCGCCGAGCGCGGCAATACGCACGAGATCGGACATCAGTGGCTGGCGCATTTTCCGAGGCTCCCCTACGCTGTTCCACCCCACTGGCCGCCTTCCAGCATGGCCAACGGCATCATGGGCTTCGGGCACGCCACCGGCACGCAGGGGCTGGAGTTCCCTTGCCTCATCTCCCGCAAGAACGGCATAGTGACGGCGAAGAACTCGCCCCCAGGGTCGTTCACTGACATGGACCTCTACGTGATGGGCCTCATCCCGCCGGATCAGGTCGGTGAGCACTTCATCGTCACCGATATCAACGTTGCCAACCAGATGCCCGACGTCTGTGACACCACGCTAGCCCCCAGCCAATACACTGTTCTGACGGCGAACGATATCATCCGCGATTACGGTCCGAGAATCCCCGCAGCAAGCCCAGGGCGCCAGCTTCGCATCGCCAACATCCTGGTGACGCGCGACACGCCCGCCGATGCCGACACCATGGCGCTGGCCGATTTCTTTGCCCGGCGCTTCCAGGAGCGGAGTAACGTGCCGATCAAGGTGGGTTTGGCGCGGCGCTTGGGCGATTCGATGTATACCGCCACTGGCAAGCTCGCCTCCGTCAGCACGCAGCTCACCACCACGGCTATGCCTGAGATCGGCGCCGGTGGCATCGTGAACGTCGGCAACTACGCAGCGGGCGCGCGACTTGCCCCTGGCACGCCGGCGGCGATTTTTGGCGTGAACCTGGCCAGCGCCGCGGTGGCAGCCACGAACGTACCGCTCACCACCACGCTCGGCGGCGTGCAGGTGCTGGTGAATGGAGTGCCGGCGCCGCTTTACTACGTCAGCCCTACGCAGATCAATTTTCAGTTGCCCTGGGAACTCAATACCGCGAACGAAACCTACGCCGATGAAGCAGGCGCCTCGTTCCTGCCGATGTATTCGGTGCGGGTTCAAAACGGCGACGTGTCCAGCAATCTTGCCTATATCACCGGCCAGCAGGACTCGCCACAAATCATGATCTACGGCGACAATCTGGCTGTCGCACAGGATTCCGCCTACAATACCATTGGGCCCAACCATCCCGCCAAGCCCGGCGAGACGATCATCGTCTATATGCTCGGCGTAAACAGCCTCACCGCCAAGCAGGTAACCGGCGCACCGGCGCCGTCCGACTCCCCGGTACGATTCAACAGCCCCATCAACGCGAAGTTAGGCGGCATTTCCGCTATTGTGGATTTCGCCGGCCTCACCCCAGGGTCGATTGGACTGGAGCAGGTAAATGTGCGCGTGCCAAATCTGCAGCCGGGCACCTACGACTTGACTCTGTCCGTCAATGGTTTTCCGTCCAACACGGTAAAGCTAATCGTCGGCACTCCATAAGAAGCCGGCGATCTAACAGGTCCAGAAACTCGCCCTCACCTATTGAACCTTAGGTACTGCATCAGCCGGTGTGGGGCAGGTTGGTAACCTGCAGCGGGTTGGTAACCCGCTTGGTCCAGCGCGATTAACAATCGCGCGCAGGTTGGCAACCTGCCCCACAGAAGTTTCCGCCTCATGACCGCCCAGATCGTCGGAGCGGCTAACACCTAACACCTAACACCTGGCACCTAACACCTAACACCTAACACCTAACACCTAACACCTAACACCTAACACCTGGCGCCCCCGCTATCCTGGAACCATGAGGCAGCTAGCTCTAGACGCCCTCGACTCCGCCCTACGCCCCGGCGTCTCCTACGCCGACGTCCGCATAGTCGATAGCCGCGATCGCGATCTCTCCACCAAGAACGGGAAGCCCGGCCAGATATCGAGTTCCGAATCCCGCGGCCTCGGAATTCGCGTACTCGCCAACGGGTGCTGGGGCTTCGCCGCCACCGACGATTTGACCAAAGCCGGAATCGAATCCGCCGCGGCCCTGGCTGTCGACATCGCACAATCCAGCGCGCTAGCCAAGAAGGACGACGTCGTCCTGGCTCCTGAAGACAAATTCGAAGCAGTCTGGATCTCACCGTGCCGCATCGATCCGTTCTCGGTGAGCGTTGAAGAACAACTTGCGCTGCTGCTCGCAGTGGATGAACGCCTCCGGCACAACCGCGGAATCACACTGGCCCAAACAGCGATGACGTTCCGCCGCTGGCGCCAGGTCTTTGTCTCCTCCATCGGCAGCCAGATCGATCAAACCCGCACCTCCAGCGGCGCAGGATTCGAGGCTTACAGCTTCCAGGAGGACGAGATCCAGAAGCGCTCCTATCCGAACTCCTTCGGCGGCCAGCATCAATTGAAGGGCTATGAACTGATCGAAGAACTCGCCCTGCTGGATCACGCTCCGCGCATGGCCGAGGAAGCGGTGATGCTCCACTCGGCCGATCAGTGTCCCGAAGGACGATTCCATCTCATCGTCGACGGCTCGCAGCTCGGGCTGCAGGTGCATGAATCCATCGGTCATCCCATCGAGCTGGATCGCGTGCTGGGCTCGGAAGCAAACTACGCGGGCATGAGCTTCTTGACGCTCGACAAACTGAACAATCTGCGTTATGGTTCGGAAATTGTCAATGCCGTGTGCGATGCGCGTCCCGAGCATGGCCCCGGCCTCGGCACCTTCGCCTTCGACGATGAGGGCGTGCCCGCGCAGTGCGCCGACATCATCCGCAACGGACAGTTCGTCGGCTACATGACCTCGCGCGAGACCGCCGCCGCCGTTGGCCAGCAGCGTTCGAATGGCACCATGCGCGCCACTGGTTGGTCACGGCTGCCGCTGATCCGGATGACAAATGTGAGCCTCCAGCCCGGCGAGCAAACGCTGGACGAAGTCTTCGGCGGAGTCAGCGATGCCATCTACATGGAGACCAATCGAAGCTGGTCCATCGACGACAAGCGGTACAACTTCCAGTTCGGCTGCGAGATCGCCTGGGAGATCAAAGATGGGCAGCGCCGCCGCATGCTGAAGAATCCAACTTACAGCGGCATCACCACCGAGTTCTGGAATTCCTGCGAGGCCATCGCCAATCGCGATCACTGGGTGCTGTGGGGCGTTCCCAACTGTGGCAAGGGCCAGCCGGAGCAAGTGATCGGCACCGGACACGGCGCCAGCCCCGCACGATTTCGCGACATCAAGATCGGAGCCGCCTATGCCGGATGAGCAGGCTCCCATCCTTAGCGTCGAGCGATGCGCGGAGCTTTTCGAAACTGTACAGGCGTCCGCCAAGTCTCTAAACGTTCCCGACGTCGAAGTGATTTTCGGCGCTCAGCGCGAAGCCCTCACCCGCTTTGCCAACAACGGCATCCATCAGAACGTCGCCGAGCAGGCGCAGTTTATTTCGGTGCGCGTATTGATGGACCAGCGGACCGCGCGCGCCACCACCAACCGGTTCGATCGCGATTCCGTGCGCGCTGTTGTCGAACAAGCCGTTGCGCTCACCAAGTCAGCCGCACCGGACACCAACACGTTGCCGCTAGCGCCAACATCCCCGGTTCCACAGATTCCGCGCTTCGACCGTGACACCGCAGCCACGACGCCCCACGAGCGCGCCCGCATTGTTTCAGAAGCCATTCGAGTGGTGGAGGGGGCAGGGCAGACCGCCGCTGGAATCTACTCCACCGGACAATCGGTGGAGGCAATATTCAACTCCCAAGGCATAGCCGCCTGGCATGCCGAAACAATGGCCAATTTTTCCATCACCGCGATGGCCGCCGATAGCTCCGGTTGGGCGAAGGCCTCGGCCGTAGCGCGCGCGGATATGGATCCAGTCGGCCTGGCGCGCAAGGCATCGCAGAAGGCCACCTCGTCCAGTGCACCTCGCGAAATTCCGCCGGGCCGCTACGTGGTGATCCTGGAACCAGCCGCGGTGCTCGACCTGGTAGGCCAGATGTTCGGCGATTTCAGCGCAACAGCCATGGAGGATCAGCGCAGCTTCCTCACCGATCGCTTGAATACCCAGTTGTTCGGCGCGAACATCCATATCTACGACGACGTATCGCACCCGCTGCAAGCCGGAACCCC
The DNA here is from genome assembly GCA_035632375.1 of Bryobacteraceae bacterium. Taxonomy (GTDB): domain Bacteria; phylum Acidobacteriota; class Terriglobia; order Bryobacterales; family Bryobacteraceae; genus Palsa-89. Next base: position 12,994 of record DASQGY010000239.1, read on the forward strand.
GTTCGATGGCGAAGGTATCGCCCGCCGCAAGCTAACGCTGGTAGACGGCGGCGTCCCCCGCGAACTCGCCTATTCCCGCGCCAGCGCCCAGCGCGCCGGTGTCCAGCCGACCGGCCACGGATTCCCGCTGCCCAATGAGGTCGGCGAATCTCCGCTCAACATCGTGATCGCCGGCGGCTCGACGCCAGTCGAAGACATGATCGCCTCCACCGACCGCGGCATCCTGGTCACTCGCCTCTGGTACATTCGCGAAGTCGACCCGTTCCAAAAAATCATGACCGGCATGACGCGCGACGGCACGTTCCTGGTGGAAAACGGCCGCGTCGTCGCCGGCCTGCGCAACTTCCGATTCAATCAAGGCCTTATCGAGTTACTGAACAAAGTCGAGTCCATGTCGCCCCCGGTCCGCACTTCCGGCGAAGAAGCCTTCGATATGGTAGTCCCAGCAATGAAAGTCCGCGATTTCAATTTCACCGAAGTAACCAGGTTCTAAGGCCTGACGGAAGAAATACCAGGTCTGGAAGAAAAAAACAGGGGACTGGCTACGCTGTCCCAAGCCACGACAATCCAGAAGGAATCGTATTAAGCCAGTTGGCGGTGGACAGCGCTGCAGCCTGTCGGAATAAAGATTTTCAATCGGGCTTAGTAATACATTTGATGCACAAAATGTTTTGATGCCATCGGGATTCGTCGTATACTGGCGCTCTCATGAACCAGCGCTTCCGCCCTTGCAGTCTGGATCAACCATTCC
>DASQGY010000240.1:0-11945 GCA_035632375.1 Bryobacteraceae bacterium
CGTTTTGTCAAGTGGCCAGACCGTTCGCTTTTCCCACCCCCCACAACCCACCCCCCACCACCGGGCCGCAGGCCCTGGGTTCGTTTTGTCAAATTGGGAAATCAACGCCACATCAATTCACAGATGCGCCACACCATGAAATGCACTACCAACGCAAGACAAATGAACGACACCCAGATCGCGCCCGTAGTGGGGCGGGCCCCCTGGTCCGCAGCCGACCCCCAGGTCGGCCAGTTCGGGTTTGCGCCAACGCTACTATCTCGCGGACCGTCGAGCGCTCGACTATAGTCAAATGAGAAACAACATGAATGCTGCCGAATCGCTCCAGCGGATTCCAATGTTTGCCGGTCTGGAACCGGAGATCATCCAGGCCTTGGCCCAGCGCGCCGCCGCGCGGCCTTTCACCACCGGCCAAATCCTCTTTAACGAAGGCGACCCCTGCGATGGCGTGTTTCTGCTGGTCGAAGGGTCGGTGAAGATTTTCAAGACCTCCTCCTCCGGCCGGCAGTTGACCCTGGCCGTCGAAACGGCACCGGCGACCGTGGCAGAAGTCCCGCTGTTCGATGGAGGTGCGTACCCGGCTTCGGTCCAGGCCGTGGATTCCGTGGTCGCGCTTTTCATCCACAAGCGGGATTTCCGCGCCATCTGCCTGGAACATCCCGAAGTCCCGCTGCGAGCCCTGTCGGTCTTCGGACGCCGGCTCCGCGCGCTGGTGGCGCTGCTGGAAACCATGACCTTCGGCAGCGTCCGGCAGCGGCTGGCGCGCGTGCTGTTGGAACTCGCCGATCAAACTGGCGGCCCCACCTTTGCCCTGCCCTGGACCCACCAGGAAATCGCCCTCAACCTGGGCACGGTGCGCGAGGTTATCTCCCGCAATCTGAACCGCTTCCAAATGGACGGGTTTATTCGTATGAGCCATCGGGAAGTCACCTTGGCGGATCGCGAAGGACTGCAGCGCGAAGCGGAAGCCGAGATCTGATTTTATGCGCGTGACTTTGGTCACTGCACTGCGCCCCTGCCCGGCCTGAAACTGGGAGTCGAAGGAGCTATCATGAATTTCAATTCTCAGACCACCGTTCGGGAGATCGCGCAGCAGCATCCGCAAGCGGCGCGGATATTCGAGTCATTCGGGATCGACTACTGTTGCGGCGGAAAGCGCCCACTGGCGGAAGCGTGCCAACATGCGAACGTAGCGGTGGATGGAGTGATGGCAGAGCTGCAACGCCCGGCCCCTTCCGCGGAACTGGACGATCGCTGGGCCTTCGCGCCCTTGGCTGAGTTGGCCAATCATATTGTGGAGAAACACCACGGCTTTGTGCGTCAGGAATCGCCACGCCTCACCGCCCTCCTCGAAAAGGTCCGGACGCGCCACGGCGAGCTGCACCCGGAGCTGCGCGAGATCCAGGGCCTGTTCGAAGGCTTGACGTCCGAATTGGCATCGCACATGCTGAAGGAAGAACACGTGCTTTTTCCCATGATCCAGCAGTTGGAAGAAACTTCGCGCAACGCCGGCCCGGATGCGGCCACGCAGTTTCGCAGTATCGAGTTCCCGATCGCGCGGATGGTAGCCGAACACGAGGATGCGGGCGAGGCTTTGCGCGGCATCCGGTCGCTGACGGGTGAATATCAACCTCCCGCCGGAGCTTGCGCCAGTTTCCAAGCGCTCTACCAGGGCCTGGCCCAGTTTGAGCGGGACCTGCATCAACACATCCATCTCGAAAACAACATCCTTTTTCCGAGGGCGGTGGCGTTAACGGAAGCGGGGCAAACGCTCCAGAATGTCGTCTAGCTTCCCCATTGCCGGCGATTCGCAACAACAGCGCGAGGCGCAACTGCAGCGCGTCACCAGTTTCTACGTAGCTACCGGCCTGCTCTTCATGCTGCTGCCTGGCACCTTTCTGGGCGTGTGGAACTTGGTGGCGATCAGCAGCCGGCAGTCGCTCTCGTCACTGTCGGCGGCATGGCTGCAAGCGCATGGACACGCTCAGATCTTTGGATGGATCGGCACGTTCGTAATCGGCATCGGCTACTATTCGCTTTCCAAGATGGGACATCTGGCGCCCTTCGCGGTCAGCCGGGCGTGGCTGAGCTGGGGATTCTGGACGTTCGGCTTGATTCTGCGCTGGGTGGCGAACGTCATTCTGTGGCAATGGCGAGTTTTGTTGCCACTCTCCGCCTGCGCCGAGCTGGTGGCATTCCTGATCTTCTTTCGAACTGTGAGCGGGCACAAGAAGGCGCCCGGCAGTCCGCGCCGCGGCATCGAGACCTGGATGAAGCTGGTGGTCGCGTCAACGGTAGGCTTCCTTCTGCTGCTACTCACGAACCTGGCGATCGCCGCTGTTCTGGCCGCGCAGGGAGATGGTCCGGCGATCCCGCATTGGCTGGACCAGCGCTTTCTGGTGCTGGCTACCTGGGGATTTCCGGTGCTGGCGGTTTGGGGCTTCAACGGCCGCTGGCTGCCTGTGTTTCTCGGCTTGAAGCCGCCCTCGATCGGCGGTCTGATAGCCGCGCTCGCTCTCTGCGGTAGTGGCGTGGCCGTGGCGCTCAGCGGATATTTTGCGGCCGCCTCCGGCCTTTTGGTTGTGGCCTCCGTGGCGGCGATCTTCGCGTTGAACGTGCTCGAACCAGCGCAGCAGCCGGCCAAAACACAAGGAGTCCATCCGAGTTTCCCGTTTTTTGTGCGGCTTTGCTACGGCTGGTTGTTGGTTGCCTCCGCGCTTTCCCTGTGGGCTGCCCGTGCGGATCAAAATGGCGGCATGTGGGGTGCATCGCGACACGCGCTCACCGTTGGATTTCTGGCGGCGATGATCTTCACCATCGGCCAGCGCATCCTGCCGGCATTCTGCGGAATGAGGACGCTCTTCAGTCCCAAGCTGATGCTGGCGGCTTGCGTCACGCTGAACCTCGGCTGCCTGCTGCGCGTGGCCTCCGAGATTCCGGCCTACGAAGGCAACATCCAGGCAGCGTGGCGTGTGCTGCCAGTTTCGGCGATCCTGGAGCTGATCGCGGTGAGCCTGTTTGCCACGAACCTCGCGCTTACGCTGGCCAGAAAACCCGCGCACCTGAGACGCCTCGATCAGGTCTCCGCATAAGCCCGGTCGCCGCACTGATAAAATGGTGTTTCTTTGTCAAACGGCACACGCATCTGGATCTCACTGGCTATTTGCTTCCCTCTCGCACAAGCACAGGAACGCCTGCCGGTCGGCCCCGGCCGCGACACGCTGAAGAAAGTTTGCAGCCCCTGTCACAGCGCGGAGAACGTAGTTGGGCTGGCCAAAACTCGCGAGGAGTGGGGAGCGGTGGTGGGCGATATGTTGGCCAGAGGCGCGAAAGGCACTGATGATGAATTCAACGACGTGGTCGATTATCTCGCCGAGCATTTCCCGCAAGCGCCCCCGGTGAACGTGAATAAAGCAAGCGCCAAGGATCTCGAGACCAGCCTGGGATTCTCGCCAAAAGAAGCCGAAGCGATCGTCCACTATCGCGGAGAGAAGGGCAACTTCAAATCGGTGGAGGAGGTTGAAAAGGTTCCCGGTGTGGACGCAAAAAAGGTCCAGGCAAGGCGAGACCGGCTGGCATTCTAACTAACTGCACAAGCTAAAAGCAGTTGCCGCCACGTATTCAGGTAGCACAGGCTTTAGCCTGTGGGTTCTTCTTCCCGCACCGTTCTAAAGATTTTTCACCCACAGATTCCGGAAGGAAATCTTCACGTTACCCCCGCCTTCAATTTGCAGCCCAATGACGCCTTGTGAAGCCGACATTGCGGCATCCTCGTCGATGAAGATAGCCATCACGTGGCCGTTGATCATGTGGATCAGCGTGTTCCCCCGCGCGATGACGTGCATCTGATTCCAATCGCCCACATGAATGTAGCTCTTGAGAAGATCGGGATCGCCGAGCGTACTCAGCAACCGCGGATTCTTGCCGTGCTCGGCCCGCACCACTTGGCCGCGCCAGGCGATGATCCCGCGCGGCGATCCTTGTTCGTAGAGCTGTCCGCTGTAGCGATTGGCAAAATCGAAATCGGCCTGGTACCCTTTCAGATTCCACTTGGCGAATTTGGCCGTGGGCGTTGGGCCTCCCTGCACCTGAGCGCCTGCGGTGCGCGAACTGCGGTATTGAATCCCGCTGTTGGCGCTGTTGCCTTCGAGCTTGATCTCCGCTTTCAGCTCGAAGTCCTTGGGCTCGCCGCCTTGCCAGATGACGTAGGTAGTTCCAGCAGGCTTCGCCGGACTGGATTCGCCAACGATAGCGCCGTCTTCCACTCGCCAGACGTCGGGGCTGCCGTCCCAGCCCTTCAACGTCGCGCCATCGAACATGGATTGCCAGCCGGCGTGATCGTCGAAGTCGATCGGGTCGGGTTGGCGGAAGCCTCCCCGGTTTGCGGCCGGCCTCTGTGGAGTGGATTGCGCCAGCAGATAGACGGAAGCCGCCGACAAAACAGCGAAGGAGAAAACCGCGATGCGTTTCGAAAATCCAGAAGACATATTCAGCTCCTACTCACTTGCCGCCACTGCCGGGTGCGCGCCGACTCCAGCACCGCATCCGTAACCAAATCCGTCGCCAGCGCCTCGCGAAAACTGGGCGCGGCCGGCTTCCCTTCCCCAAGCGCCTGCAAAAAATCGGCGGCCTGATGAATGAAGGTGTGTTCGTATCCTATTTGTAGGCCTGGCACCCACCAATGTTTCATATAAGGATGATCGCCGTCGGTCACGTGGACGCTCCGCCAGCCTCGCAGCCGGCTTTCATCGCGATGATCGAAAAACTGGATGCGATGCAGGTCGTGCAGATCCCAAGCGGCGGAAGCGTGCTCGCCATTGATCTCGAGCGTATACAGCGCCTTGTGCCCGCGGGCGTAACGCGTTGCTTCGAACGTCGCGAGCGATCCATTCTCGAAGCGGCACAAAAAGGCGCTCGCATCGTCGATCCCCACCGGCTGCACTTGCCCGGTCAAATTGTGCTTGCGTTCTTTGATAAACGTTTCGGTCATCGCCGACACTTCGGAAATGGGGCCGTTGAGCCACATCGCCGTATCGATGGTGTGCGCCAGCAAATCGCCGGTCACGCCGCTCCCAGCAGCCGCGATGTCCAGACGCCACAATCCTTCGCCGCCCTGCGGCAGGTCCGGCGAAATGGTCCAGTCCTGCAAGAACTTCGCGCGATAGTGAAAGACGCGGCCGAACCGCCCTTCTTCCAACAGATGCTTGAGCAGCATCACGGCTGGCACGCGGCGATAGTTGTACCAGACCATGTTGGCGACCTTGGCGGATTCCACTGCGTCGGTCATGGCCCGGGCTTCGGCGGCATTGCGGCCGAGCGGCTTCTCGCACAGGACCATCTTGCCCGCCTGCGCGGCTGCGATTGCGATCTCGGCGTGAGTGTCGTTGGGGCTGGCGATATCGATCAATGCGATGTCCGGCCGCTCGATCAGCTTGCGCCAGTCCGCCTCCACCGATTCGTAACCCCAGTTTTCGGCGAACGCCTTCGCGCGATCCGGGTTGCGCGCGCAAACCGCTTTGAGCACGGGCTCAAGAGGCAGATCGAAAAAACGACCGGCTTGCAGGAACGCGTTCGAGTGCGCGCGGCCCATGAAGCCGTAGCCGACCAATCCGATGTTCAGATTGCTTTTTCCCAAGTCTCGATCGCCCACAGGCTAAAGCCTGTGCCACCTATTATCGACCACTTGATGGCGCGTGGTGGCACAGGCTTCAGCCTGTGAAATCCCAACCATGCGCATCCCGCACCGCGATCATCGTCGCGAGAATATCTCGCCACGTGTCCGCCTGCATCATTACGTGATTCGGAAACATGCAGCCATCCCAACAGATGTGCTGGACGGCGCGCGTGGACACGCCCGTCTCATCGCGGAGCCACGCGCCGGCGACTCGCACGATATCCATCTTGCCGTTGGGATCGCGGGGGAGGCAATGCCGGCCGGTCTTGTCGTGCGATCCCGAGCCTTTCACTGTCGCATCGTTTTGCGCGACGTGAAAATCGATGGTCCAGGGGCGAAGGACGGCGGTCATAGTCCGAATCGCATCGTCCAGGACGCGCGGCTGCGACCAATCGAAACCCTCAGGTAGTATGCGATCCTCCGGCGCGTTGTAGCCCAGAGTGAAAAGCAGTGTGTGCGCCATGTCCGCCTGAAAGCCCAGGGTCTCGGGACGGCCAACCGTTTCGAGCAACTCCACCATCCGCTTCCAGCTATGCATTCCTCCCCAGCAGATTTCGCCCTCGGCGGCCAGGCGCTCGCCATAGCTCTCGGCGATGGAGCAGGCTTCGCGGAAGGTGCCGGCAATCCGCTTCGTGTTGGCCACCGGATCTTTCGCCCAATCGGCGGGACTGGCCGCCGAATCGATGCGTACGATTCCGTACTTGCGAATACCCAACTCGCGGAGTTTTTTGGCGATCACACACGCCTTGCGCACCTGCGTGAGAAAGTTGCCGCGGTCCGTGTCTGAACCCATCGCCGAACCGCCACCAGTAGGCGGCCAGACCGGCGCAACCACGGACCCGACCACCAGATTACGCGAAGCAATCCGATCCGCCAGCCGGCGAAGATCGTCGTCACTCGAATCGATATCCACGTGCGGAGCGAACAGGAAAAGATCCACGCCATCGAAGCGAACTCCGCCGATCTCGGCAGCCGCCGTCAGATCGAGCATCGTTTCCAGATCGATGGGCGGCTCGGAATCCGGCCCCTTGCCGACCAGCCCCGGCCACATGGCGTTGTGCAACGCCGGGTATTTGTGGGCGGTCACTTTACTTCCTCCGCAGCGGCTCGGCGTCCGGATTCCCAGGCCCAAAATGCTTCAGGATCACCAGCGGATCGGTGGCGCTGGTATTTTCCACCCGCACACCTTCCTTCGCCGCGGCGGCGGTGACGAACAACTCGTCCTGCGTCATCTCGCCGAAGCGGATCATGGCGGGCGTCGCGACCTCGTGCTTCCCAAAACGCCCGTGACCCTGCGTGAGGATGAGCCCGTAAGCGGCGCTGTCGCGGATGGTAGTGGTTCGGCCCGGAAGAACCGTCAGCTCTTTCGCGGAGTAATAAGATGTTCCGTAAGTGATCCACTTCTCGCAATAGCCGGCATCGTGAATGCCTTCCGCCGGACCCAACGGCAGAGGAAAAACTTTGTTCGTCTTGCCGAACTCGGGGTTCACGTTGGCGTCCCAATCCATCATGCCGATCAGATAGTCGAGATCGTGGTGATGCTCCGGCAGCACGTCCTTGGTGAGCAGGCTCCAGTCGATGATGCGGCCCTCCACCACGGATTGAAACATCGCGAATACGTCGCTGTTCACTTGTGGTTCATAGGTCACCAGCGATCCGGGAGCGTGCAGAATGCCGGGATTGATCTGCCATCCAGCGCCCGGCTGGAGGCGAAACGCGCGCGAATGAAACAGAATCCCGTTGTCGCCCTTGTTCCAATTCTCCAGGCAGCGCCGGACATCGTCCTTAGTAGTGCCGGGCTCCAGCCCCATGAAGGTGTACGGGAAATTGTTTTCGGTGAGGTTGTATTGCGGCGGGAAGTAGTAGGCTTCGGGCTTGCCGCGCTGACCCACGAGTTTGGCGAACGCATCGTTCTGGTGCAGGTGATGCGGAATGGGCCCCATGTTGTCGAAGAATTTGCAGAGCAGGTTCCATCCGCCTTCGCGCGACATGACGTCGGCGCCCAGCAAAAGGTCGCCCGCGGCGTCGACCAGTTCTTTGAAAAGCAACCTGCCTCCGTCGGCGAGGCGGACATAGCTTAGGCCTTCGTCTTCTAAAGTGGCTGGGCCGTTGGAGGCTTTGGTGGTGGACGCAAACCAGCGCTCGTTGATGCCGCCGCGATGTCCGCCGAAAGCGTAGAGGTCGTCCGAATGCAGTTTCAATCTTCGGCCGGGGATCATGAAGGAGCGCGGGACCCAGCAGGGTTCCAGGCGGAGGACTCCTGAGCCTGCGTCGATTGCTTCCTGAACGCTACCGCGGTTCGGCATTTATGGCTTGTCCCTTTCCGATGTGGTTCGCTGACCAAATGATTTTATCATCGGCGCGTTATTAACCGAGCGTTCACAGGAGTGTGAACGCGGCACGCTGAGAGCGTGCGCTACTTTTCCAGCGGGAAGCCGAAGGAGTAGAGGGTGTTGTCGTACGTCCCAAAATATACGCGGCCGTTTGCTACGGCCATTCCTGCGAAGTGCGTGAACGATGTGATGTCGTCGCCGCTGTTGTAAAGCTCCTTGCCGGTTTCACCATCCAAGGCATAAAGCACCGCGTGCACCGACCGCTCGGCCCGTTCCTTCGAGCTGAACAAGCCGCCTTGATTCTCGTTCGCCTGACGCACGTATTCGCCGCTGGAGAGCGCGAACACCACGCCATTGGCAATTACGGGCGGCGCCGGGATAATCAGATCGCGCGAGACCCACGCGGGCGAGAGCACCGTCTTGCCGTCTTTCTCCTCCACCTTGAAGGCCACGATACTGCCGTGCGGCGCGTCACCGTTGGTCACCGGAAATTTGAACTTGGGATGCAGCGGTCCCCACACTGGGGCAAGCACCCAGCGCGTTCCGTTCTTGTCTTCCCAACTGGCCATGCTTCCCCAGACGCCCAGCCCCGCGAAATCCGTTTCCTCATTGGCGATGAGCTCGGTCCGGAACAGCGGCGTCCGATGATCCGCGCCACCCAGCGAGCGGGAGTCGAGCAGAAAAATGCGGCCTTCTTTGCCGGAAGTAGCGATCAGGTCGCGGCCCTGGTAGGGAAACACCACTGGCGTGACGTTCATGTCCAGATCGCGTTTCGTGATCCATTGGCGATTGCTTGGCGTGTACCAATCCTTGAGCTTCAATTCTTTCGGCGTGAGTGCCAGGACAGTGTCTGAATATTGCCCCTTCGCCGGATCCCACGGACCATCGCCCACTTCCGCATAGACCGTACCGTTGGTTCCGATAGCCGCGCCACCGAGTCCCCAGATGCCGCCGCCCTTGGTCTCACCCGATGGGACTTTCCGGTCGGGCGTATTCAGATCGCTGGCCCACACGCTGTTCGGGTTTCCACCGCAGCGCTGCGCAGTAGCGGAATAGACAACGTTGTCGACGATGTTCAAGCTATAGGGCTTGCCATTCGGCGGCTGAAACTTCGCCGGCGGAGTAATGTCCTCGCCGTTCGCGAGATTCAAATGGTGCAGGGTTCCGTCGCTCGATATCGTAAAGAGGCCGCGGACGGCGAAGGGATTGCGCGGAGGAGCAGGGGCGCTCGGCGGAGGAGGCGTCGGGCTCGCTGCGGCCGGTGGCCGGGTTGCAGAACCCTGCGGCGCGGGAGGATTCGGGCGGCGGCCGGTGAACACCGGAGGCGCTGGAATTACCGGCGTTGCCGTAAGCCCGCCCGGGCAAAGCCACGATGAATTCTTGGCCGGCGGAACCTCCGACGAATATCCGAAATGTTTGTGCCACAGAATGCGGCCCAGGTCGGCATCCACGGCCCAGATGTTGTCGGCGCTCCCAGCCACGTAGGCCACTTCCTTGAAGCCCCGGTTGGTGATCAGGTTGCCGACGATGATCGGCTCGAAGATGGAGTAGAGCGCCTTCTGCTCGTTTTCGAGTTGCAGCTTCCAAAGGAGTTTGAAGTCCTTCACGTTCTCTTTGGTGATGGAGGTTTCCGCTTTCTGCCAGCCAGTGCGCTGTGGATCGCCGCTGTGGGTCAGCCAATCCGCCGGACGTTGCCCTCGCGCGGGCGCTGGAGTCAACACAAGAACCGCGCAACTGAGCATCGCGACGAAGCTAGTAGATAAATTTCGCACCAGAACCTCCCTTAGAGGATTGTGACACGCTCCGCGTGACGATTTGGGACGGGGCGGCCGGATTCAGGGATGAAAGGTAGCGGGCAAGCGCGATAGCTCATGTTATGCTTCCTTCGGCTACCTCGAAACAGTCTGCAATAGGGATGTGTCCGCCCTCATGATTACGCTCAAACCTCGGGAGACGATCTGGTGCGTTCTGCTGGCATCCATGGTGTTGAATTGCTCCTGCTCGGGCACGCGTGAGACATCCGCCATCAGCCGGCTCAAGCCGTGCCGGGCCGCCGAGGGACCTACTGACGGCTACTGCGGCGCGCTGGATGTGTGGGAAGACCGGCAAACCAAAGCGGGCCGCAAGATCGCGTTGAAAATCGTGGTGCTGCCGGCGCTGAAGCAGAAGTTCGCTGCCGACCCGTTATTCTTTCTCGCGGGCGGGCCAGGGCAGGGCGCGGCCGAGCTCACCACGCAGGTTGGAGAGCCGTTCCGCCGCATCGAAACGGACCGCGATATCGTGTTCGTGGATCAGCGCGGCACCGGTAAATCCAATCCGCTGGAGTGCAAACCCAGCAAGGATACGGACCTGGATGATGCTTCCGCGGCCATGGTTACGCGGCTGCGCGCCTGCCTGGATTCGTATAAGGACAAGGCCGACCTGACGAAATATACGACTCCCATCGCCATGGACGACCTGGACGAAGTGCGCGAGTTCCTCGGCTATCAGAAGATCGACTTGTACGGCGGATCGTACGGCACCCGGGCCGCTATGGTGTACGCTCAGCGGCATGCCGCCAATACTCGCGCGGTGATTCTGGACGGCGTTGCTCCCACCGATATGCGACTGCCGCTCTACATGGCGCGAGACAGCCAGCGAGCGCTCGAGCTTCTGCTGCAGGACTGCGCACGAGACGCGGGTTGTGCGAAGCGTTTCCCCAATCTGCGGGAGCGCTTGAACGCTGTCCTGGCCCGTCTGACCGCGCATCCCCAGCGCATACGCTACGTAGACCCGAGGACCGGCCTGGAAAAAGATTTGGAGATCAAGCGTGCGAACGTGACCAGCGTCCTCTTCGCCTCGCTCTATTCTCCGCTGACCGGCACACTGGTTCCCTTGCTCATCGAGCAGGCGGAGAAGGGAAATTTCAGCGGCTTCCTGGCCCTGGGGACCGCTTTCGATTCGCTCTCGGAAAACATGGCGCAGGGTATGCAATTCTCCGTCCTATGCAGCGAGGATGCTCCGCGCATCGAGCCCGGATCGGTGGAGCGCGCCGCCGCCGATACGTTTCTCGGCGTCGATATGGCCAACCTGCGGATGAAAGTCTGTAGCTTCTGGCCGCGAGCGGCAATGGATCCGGCTTACTATGCCAACGCACCTTCGGATATTCCCGCGCTGATTCTCTCCGGCGAAGCCGACCCGGTGACACCTCCCTCCTGGGGCCAACAAGTGGCCTCACAATGGAAAAATTCGCGCCACATTGTCGTTCCGGCTACCGGACATGGAACTTGGCCGGCCGGATGCGTCATGAAACTGATGGCGCAATTCCTCAATGAAGGCAGCGCCGCAAACCTGGATGCGGGTTGCGTCGCCCAAGTGAAGCGGCCGCCATTCTTTCTGGGCCCTTCGGGGCCGGACCCGATGGGCGGGGCCGGAAAATGATCGATACCAAGAATCTTCGGAAGAGTTTTGGACCGGTGAAAGCTGTCGACGGTGTTTCCTTCACCGCGCCCGATGGATCCGTGACCGGATTGCTGGGCCCCAACGGCGCAGGCAAGACCACATCGCTGCGCATGATCTACGGCCTGATGAAGCCCGACGGCGGAACGATTTCCGTGGATGGGCTGGACATCGTCACCGGCCCGCTGGCGGTGCAGGATCGGCTTGGCGTGCTTCCCGATCAATCCGGCCTGTACCCGCGGCTCACCGCCCGCGAACACATCCGCTACTTTGGCCATCTCCGGGGGTTGAGCGGCGCAGATCTGGACAACCGGATCGAGAGCTGGATCAAGATCCTGGATTTGAAAGGCGTCGCCGACCGCCGCGTGGGCGGATTCTCGCATGGGGAGCGCACCAAAGTGGCGCTGGCCCGCGCGCTGGTGCACAATCCTCAAAACGTACTGCTGGATGAGCCGACCAACGGACTGGATGTGATGAGTACGCGTGCCGTGCGAGAAGTG
>DASQGY010000241.1:0-14221 GCA_035632375.1 Bryobacteraceae bacterium
ACTCTCCGCCGCTCCGATCATACTCGCAACCCGCCCCAGTCTTCATCACCTTTGGTGGCCCGCAGGGCCATCCTGGACTCCCTCACGGTCACGGCTCGGAAACATCCTCCAAATAAACGACATACTGAACTGAGCCGCGACCGTCAGGGAGTCCAGGATGGCCCTGCGGGCCACCAAAGGTGATGAAGACTGGGGCGGGTTGCGAGTATCATCGGAGCGGCGGAGAGTGTGGCCGAGGTTGTAACCGCTCTGGAGAATTTGAAACCGCCAGGGAGCCTGATCCGGATCGCGCTGGTGGACCAATAAGTGAGAGTCGCCTTTCCGAGAGGAAGGGCGATAGCTCGTAACGGTGCGTATTTAACGTGGACGCGCGATCTGCCACTTCCCCGCCAGAAAGGCGGATATGTCTTACAAGATAGCAGCGATCGATATTCACAAGAAAGTGCTGATGGTGGTGGTCGCCAGCACAGCGGCGGAGGTGGCGGATGCAGCCGGAGCAGCAGTGGAATTCGAGCAGCGGAAATTTGGAGCTGGAGCCGATCAGCGCAACCAAGTGGTGAGTTGGCTGCAGCATCACCAGGTACAGGAAGTGGTCATGGAGTCGACAGCGCAGTACTGGAAGCCAGTGTGGCTGGATCTGGAGCCGCATTTTGGGAAGCTGCATCTGGCCCAGGCGCAGTCGAACCGCGCGCCCAAAGGGCGGAAGAACGATTTTGTGGACGCCAAGCGATTGGCGCGGCGGTTGTTGGCGGGCGAACTGATACTGAGCTATGTGCCGGAACCGGAACAGCGCCAGTGGCGGCTGATCTCGCGGGGTCGGCTGCAATTGGTACGTGAACGGGTGCGCTTGCATAACCAACTGGAAGCGTTATTGGAGGAGGCGCGAATTAAACTGTCGAGCGTGATCAGCAATCTGCTGGGCGTGAGCGGGCGGCGGATTCTGACCGCCCTTTCGAAAGGAGAAAGCGATCCGGTGAAACTGGCTGAACTGGGCGACGACGGTTTGAAATGCAGCAAACAGCAATTGGCCGACGCGCTAAAAGGATCGCCCGCAGCCGGCCATATCGAGCTACTGAAGCTTCATCTGGAACGTTTGGAACTGTTGGACAAACAGATTGAGGAACTGAGCCAGATGAGCGCCAAGGCGCTGCTAGCCCATCAGAACGCGGTGGTGCGGGTGGCCAAAGTGCCTGGATTTGGCGTCGAATCGGCCCAACAGATGATCGCCGAGATCGGGGTGGATGCCGAGGCGTTCGAATCGGCGGGCGCGTTGGCTTCCTGGGCGGGGATGTGTCCGGGAAGCAATATAAGCGCGGAACAGAATCATAGCTCGCGCTGTCCCAAGGGAAACCGGTATGTACGGCGACTGCTGTCGGAGGCCGCCCAGGCGGCAGTGAAAAAGAAGGGCAGTCACTTTCAAAACGTATTTCGACGATTCCTGCCCAAGCTGGGATATAAGGGGGCCATTTGGGTGGTCGCCCACCGTTTAGCCCGGCTAGTCTGGAAGATCCTTCATGACGGCGTCAACTACATCGAACAGGCTCAGGAGACCAACCCCCGCGCCAAGAAACGTCGGGTGCGGAAGCTCGCTCAGTCGCTGCGCAACCTTGGCTATCAAGTCACTCTAACCGAGCTTCATCCCGCACCAGCCGTTGGAGGCGCCAGTGAATCTTAACGCCTCCGGCCTGGTTGGCAGGGTCCAGCCCAGGGGGGGTGTCTTCAACGGAGCGATCCTAAGGACTGCTGAGCGTTAACTTGATCCCAGGGTCGTTAAGCCGTTCCCATCTGGTTCCGGCCAAATATCGCTACAATTGATTCACTATGCGCATGGCTGGCCCCACTCTCCTCCTTCTCAGCGCGTCCCTCGTTTACGCGCAACCGAAACCGCTGCAGATTCCGATCAAAGAGTACAAGCTCGATAACGGGCTGCGGATCGTGATGTCGGAAGACCACACCGCACCCACCTACGCGATTTCCATTACCTACAACGTCGGCTCGCACAATGAACGGCAGGGCCGCACCGGATTCGCCCACTTGTTCGAGCACATGATGTTCCAGGGCTCGGAAAACGTCGGCAAGGGCGAGCACATGATCCTGGTGGAACACAACGGCGGCGATATGAACGGCACCACCACCAAAGACCGCACCAATTATTTCGAGGCCTTCGCCTCCAATCAACTCGATCTTGGCCTCTTTCTCGAAGCCGATCGCATGAAATCGCTGGTGATTAATCCCGCAAACCTCGACAACCAGCGCAATGCCGTGCAGGAAGAGCGCCGCCTCGGAGTCGACAATCAGCCCTACGGAAGAACCTTCGAAGTCGCGCAGGAGACTGTGTACGACAATTTCGCAAACAAGCACTCGGTAATCGGTTCCATGGATGACTTGAACGCGGCCACGGTGAAAGACGTCCAGGATTTCTTCCGCATCTACTATGCCCCCAACAACGCCGTACTCACCTTAGTTGGCGACTTCCAACCGGCCGACGCGCTGGCCAAAATCAAGAAATATTTCGGGGCGATTCCGTCTCAGCCTGCGCCACCGGTGCCCAACCTCACCGAGCCGAAGCAGAAGGGCGAACGCCGCAAGACGCTGGAAGACGCCTTCGCCCAGACGCCGCGCATCGACATCCTCTATAAAATTCCCGCGGGCAACACGGACGACTGGTATGCGCTCTACGTACTGGGTAGCGTGCTCCGCAGCGGCCAAGGTTCGCGCCTCTACCAGACGCTGGTGAAGGACAAGGAAATGGCGGTAAGCGCCAGCGGCTTCGTGGAGGAGCATCGCGGCCCTTCCACTTTCGACCTTTTCGTGATGCCCCGCCCCGGCAAGGACATGAAGGAAGTGGAAAAGATAACTTACGCCGAGATCGAGCGCCTGAAAACGGAACCAATTGCGGATTGGGAGCTGGAAAAAGTCCGCCTCGCTTACCGCCGCCAGACGGCGCAGCAGTTGGGAAGCACGCTATTCCGCGCCTACCTGATCGGCGAAATGGCGGTGTTCTTCAATGATCCAAACCTCATCAATACGCGCTTCAGCAAAATCCAGAGTGTCACCAAGGCAGACATTCAGCGTGTCGCGAAAGCGTACCTGACCGACGACAATCGCACTGTTATTACCACGCTGCCCAAGCCCAAGGCTGAAGCCGCGCAACCCAAGGCATCGAACTAGGAGAGCCATCATGAAAATCAACAGCAATATCCTGCGTTACTCCGCGGCCTTCCTTGCCGCCGCTGCTCTCTCCTTGGGCCAGCCTCAGCCCGACAGTTCCAAGGCAATCCCGCTGAGCAAAGTGGAGCGCAAGGGCAAGGCGCCCGTCTCCAGCGAAGTTCTCCGCGTGAAGCTGCCCAAGGCCACCGAGTTCAAGCTCGACGACGGCCTCACTGTCATGGTGATGGAGGATCACCGGCTCCCCACGGTAACGGTTCGCCTGATCATTTCGGGAGCGGGCGCACTCAACGAGCCTGCGGACTTGCCCGGCTTGGCCAGCCTGACCGCCTCGATGCTCAAAGAAGGAACAACCACACGGACGAGCAAGCAAGTGGCCGAGGACATGGAAAAGTTGGGCGCGACTATTTCCGTCTCGGCGCCCTACGGCAGCAACGCGGCTACTCTCTTCGCCTCGGGCCTCAGCGACAACTTCGGCCAATGGCTGGCTCTCGCCGCCGACATCGTGCTGCATCCCACTTTTCCCGAGAGTGAGCTGGACAAACTGAAGCAGCGCCTGAAGGTCCAGTTGCAGCAGCAGCGCTCCTCGCCGTTTTTCCTGATCCGGGAGCGATTCAATCGCGCCGTCTACGGCAATCATCCGGCGGCCATCACCTCGCCCACTCCGGAATCTATCGAGAAGATCACGCCCAAGTTGCTGGCCAAGTGGCATCATGATCGGTACGCTCCGCAGAACGCCATCCTGGGAATCGCCGGCGACGTTCGAGCGGCGGATCTGGCGTCCCTGTTCGAAGGCCTGCCACCGTGGGATGCGACGGATGCGAAGATCCCGGAAGCTCCGCCCACCAAACCCGTCAGCGGGCGGAAAATCTTTTTGGTCGACCGGCCAGGCTCGGTGCAGACCGACGTGTTTATCGGCAACATCGCGGTCACTCGCACCGATGCGGATTACATGCCCATGGTGGTGATGGATCGCATTGTTGGCGGCGGCGCTTCGGCGCGCCTGTTCCTGAACCTCCGCGAAGAGCACGGCTACACCTACGGCGCGTACAGCCAATTGATCGCGCGCAAATACGCCGGGCCGTGGATCGCGCAAGGCAACATGCGCACCGATGCGACCGCCGGATCGTTGACCGAGTTCATGAACGAGATCAACCGCATCCGCAAGGAAGCGGTCCCGGAGCGGGAGCTGGAAGAAAACAAGCGCTCCATCGTCGCCAGTTTCGCGCTCTCACTGGAAGACCCGAGCCAGTTGCTCGACTACGCCATGGACCAGAAACTCTTCGGACTGCCCGCGGATTACTGGGACACTTATCCGGCGAAGATCATGAACACCACCGCCGAACAAGTACAGCGGGTGGCCGGCAAATACCTGGTCCCGGACGATCTTCAGATCGCGGTGGTCGGCGATGCGAGCAAGATCAAGCCGGTCCTGGAAAAATACGGCCCGGTAGAAGTCTACGACACTAACGGCAAAAAAAAGTAGCGCACGCACTCGTGCGTGCCGCGTCGGCACTCATGCCGACGCTGACTAGCGTGCGTTTCAGCTTGTATTCACAGGAGTGTGAATACGGCACGCACGAGTGCGTGCGCTACAGGCATCGCCAGTGCTACAACTCAAGTAGTGGACTATCGCCTGGAACGCGACACCATGGGCGAAATGCGCGTCCCGGCCGACGCGCTCTACGGCGCTCAAACACAGCGCGCCGTCGAGAACTTCCCAATCAGCGGACTCCGTTTCCCGAGAGCCTTCATCCGCGCCCTCGGCCTGATCAAATCCGCGGCAGCGCGCGTCAATGGACGCCTTGGCGAACTTCCGCCCGAAGTCGCCGCCGCAATCGAAAAGGCCGCCGATGACGTCGCCGCCGGCAAATATGACGATCAGTTCGTCGTCGATATCTTCCAGACCGGCAGCGGCACCTCCACCAACATGAATGCCAACGAGGTGATCGCCCACCTCGCTAAAGCGCACCCCAACGACCACGTCAACCGCGGCCAATCGAGCAACGACGTAATTCCGACGGCCATCCACATAGCCGCTGCCCTCCTGGCCCACGAAACTCTGCTCCCCGCGATGGCCGGACTTGCCACAGCGCTCCGCAAAAAATCCGAAGAGTTCAACGACATCGTCAAGATCGGCCGCACGCACCTGCAGGATGCAGTCCCCATGCTGCTGGGCCAGGAGTTCAGCGGCTACGCCGCGCAGGTAGAACTTTGCGTGGGACGCATCGAGACCGCGCTCGAAGGAATTTACCAGCTCCCGCTCGGCGGCACCGCCGTAGGCACCGGATTGAACGCCGTCCCCGGATTCGCCGCGGGCGTCATCAACGAACTAGCCTCGCGCACCGGCCTCCCGTTCCAGGAAGCCGCGAACCACTTCGAAGCCCAAGCGTCGAAGGATGCCGTCAGTTTTCTCAGCGGCGCGCTGAAGACGTATGCCGTCGCTCTCACCAAAATCGGCAACGACATCCGCTGGCTCGCCTCCGGCCCACGCGCGGGACTCGGCGAAGTGAAACTCCCAGCGACGCAGCCGGGCTCCAGCATCATGCCCGGCAAAGTGAATCCAGTGATCGCCGAGAGCTTGTTGATGGCTTGCGCGCAGGTGATCGGCTACGACGCCACCATCACCTGGTGCTGCGCCGCCGGCAACTTCGAGCTCAACGTGATGATGCCGGTGATGGCCTACGACCTGCTGGAGTCGATCGCGCTGCTCGCCGCCGTCTCCCGCAATCTCGACCAGCGCGCGATTCAAGGCGTGGAAGCCGACGCGGAGCGCGCCTCGGGCTACGTGGAGCAGTCGCTCGCGATGTGTACCGTCCTCGCCCCGGTGATCGGCTACGAAAAAGCCGCCGCCATCGCCAAGGAAGCCTACCAGACCGGCCGCACGGTTCGCGAAGTAGCGGGCGAGAAAAGCGGAATCCCGGAAGACCAGCTAAACAAGCTGCTCGACCCACGCAGCCAAACGGGTAAAGATTGACCGGGCAAACGCCGATTCAGTACTTCGTATATTCTGAATAGGTCGCGCGAGGCCAACTTGCCCAATCCTGACCAGGAACGGATGGACGTGCTGTCGAGCGCCATCGCTCGCCTGATCGGGCAACAGGAGCAGTTCGATAAGCGGCTCGCGCGCATTGAAGCAGCACTGAGCTTGCAGCCGATTCATCCGGAAACGCGCCCGGCACCGCCACTGCCTCCTCCACCAGTCCGGCCGGTTGCGGAAGCCGCGCCACCGCCAATCGCAGCGCCTCCCGCGCACGAGCCAGAACCTCCCGCGCCTGAAGCCCCGCCGCCACTCCCGGAAACAGCGTCGCCGCCGCGCTCGCTCGAAACCAACATCGGCCTCACCTGGATCAACCGCATCGGCGCAGTCACTTTGGTTCTCGGCATCGCCTTCTTATTCAAGTGGGCCGTGGACAATCAATACATCGGTCCCGCCGGCCGCGTCATCCTCGGCATCATCGCGGGACTCGCCGCCATCGCCGCCGCCGACCTCTTGTGGAACAAAGGCCAGCGCATCTTCGCCCAGGGCGTCACCGCCACCGGGCTCGGCGTGCTCTACCTCTCCGTCTACGCGGCCTTCGGTTATTACCACCTCATCCCGCAGCCTCTGGCGTTCGTCTTCATGGTGGCCACCACCGCGCTCGCCGCGGCCCTCGCGCTGCGCTACGAATCCGTCGCGATGGCCGTGCTCGGGTTGATTGGCGGCTACCTGACGCCGATCATGTTAAGCACTGGCGAGGACCATCCCTGGTTCCTGTTCAATTACGTCCTGCTGCTGAATATCGGCGCGATGGCGCTGGTACGCATCAAGAAATGGCAACTGCTTGAACTCGAAAGCTTCGCCGCCACCGCCATCCTCTACGGCGCCTGGTTCGCGGATCGGTTCAATTCCGAAAAGCAATTCGTCGCCACTTTCTTCATCTTGATTTACTACGCCCTCTTTTCCCAAGTGTCGGTGCAGCCGCTCTTCCTGGTCGCGCAAGTCCTGGCGACCCTCACCATCGGCGAAATCTGGCCCAAGGACCCCGGCGTCTATTTATTCCTGACGCTGCTTCTCGCCGCCGGAGGACTGGCCATCGCCGACACCCGGCGCATCAAGGCCGCGGCCAGCGTCACCTTCGCGACTTTTTGGGCGGTTTATGGCGTATGGGTTTCCCAACTCGCCGCACCGCGTCCGATCGGCACAATTTTCCTCGGGACCACGTGCGCGTTCCTGCTGTTCTTCGCCTGGATTCCTTGGAGGATTCTCGTCCGCCGCGAAAACGCGCGAACCGAAGAGTTGATCATCCTGGCACTCAACGGTGCGGCGTACTTCGGCGCTTCCTATGCTCTGCTCAATACGGATTACCACGCCTGGATGGGATTGTTCGCGGTCGCGGTCGCCGGTGTTCACCTGGCGCTAGGCATCTGGATGTGGCGGCGGCAGGCTGCCGAAGTCCCCGATCAGCGGCCGATCCTGCTAGCCATCGGGGTCTCACTTTCGTTGTTGATTCTGGCCGCGCCCATACAGTTCACGCAATATCGCATCACCATGGCGTGGTCGCTTGAATTTCTGGCGCTCTCATGGATTGCATTGCGCGCCAAGAGCACGCGACTCGGTTACGCCGCCATTCTCATCTCCGCTCTGGTCTGGGTGCGACTGATCGGCATCGACTCCTGGCTGTATTCCTACGCGGACACCACTTACACGCTGCTTTGGAACGCGCGCTTCCTGACCTTCGCCGTCGCCGCAATCTGCGCCTGGCTCGCCGCGTACCTCAACAAACCCAATCCTTCAGCGCTGCTCCATTACCTCTCCGGCCACGTCATCCTGCTCTGGGGCCTGAGCCTGGAGGATATCGCCTGGGCTTCCAGAATTTCTCTGCCGGAGAATCTGCTGAGCTTCCAAACAGTGTCCATCTCCATCCTGTTCGCCGTGTACGCTGTGATCCTGATCGTCGCCGGTGTCGGCACGCGCACCGCCGTGAACCGCATCTCCGGCTTGGTCCTGATCGGTTTCGTGGTGCTGAAGCTGTATCTGTTCGACGTCTGGCAACTCGGCCGCGGCTATCGCATCTCCGCGTTCGTGGCCCTCGGCGCACTCCTGCTGACCACATCGTTCCTCTACTCCCATTTCCGCGCGCTCATCGAGAGCTGGTGGAAGGATGACCAGACTCCTTCTTAGCGCGCTTGCCATCGCCACTATCGCCCGTGCGGATTTCGATCCCACGCACTGGCAGTTCCGCCGGACGATCTCGATCGATCAACCGGTGCCAGTGGCCTCCTTCACCGTCGACTACAGCATCTATCAAGGCTCCCGCGCCCGCCTGAGCGATTTGCGTATCCTTCGCGACGGCAATGAAACTCCCTACCTGGTTCGCACGCTCTCCGGTTTGCGCGAAGAGCGCGAGTTGCGCCCGGCGTTGCTCAACAAAGCCGTCGTGCCCGGCACAGGCCTGGAAGCCACGCTCGACCTCGGCGCGCATCCCACCCACAACCGTTTACGCATCTCCACTCGCCAGAAGAATTTCAAGCAACGCGTGCGCATTGAGACCAGCGACGACGGGCGCACCTGGGCCATCGCCCGCGATGACGGCTACGTCTTCGATTTCTCGCAAGGCGACCGCCAGCTCTCCGCGCTCACCGTCGACTATCCCGCCTCCACCCGCCGCCTCGTCCGGCTGACCATCGTTGGCTGGACCAACGCCGATTATCTCGATTCCGCCTGGCTCACTTACTACACATCGACTAGCGGCGTCGCCGATCCACTCGCTAGCATCGCCGCGGCGGCCACCCAGGATTCGAAGACGCAAAGCACGCTGCTGGCTGGCGACATCGGATTCGACGGCCTCCCGCACGACCGTTTGCAGATTTTGGTGGACCCCGGCTTCTTCTACCGCACCGTGGAAATCGAGACGAGTAGCGACGCGAAAAACTGGGCCTTCGCCGGCCAGGGCGTCATCTCCCGAACCGCCGAGCGCGAAGAAACGATGCTCTATTTCCCGGAACAATGGGAACGCTACGTGCGCGTGCGCATCCTGAATCATGACAATCCGCCGCTGCACGTCCGCAGCGTGATCCTGAGCGCCTATCGCCGCCAGGTGGAATTCCCGGCGGCGAGCGCCGGCCAATACGCGATCTACTACGGCAATCCCGACGCCAAGCAACCGGTCTACGACTTCGCCCACACCGTCCCACAAGACGCCCAGCCAGTGGACGCGAAGCTGGGCGCCGAACAGCCGAATCCGCAATACCAAAAACCCAAGCCGCCGGAGACGCCGTGGACCGATCGCCACCCAGTGGTCCTCTATGTGGTCTTAGTCGCGGCAATCGTGACCATGGGTGCAGCCGCCGTCAAATTCCTCCTCAAGTTGAAGAGCGGAAAATGACCAACTCGTCCCCGCCAAACACACTTTCGTCCCAATTCTCTGGCCATCGCCACGTTTGATCGTTATCCTGCTTCAATGACCCACCGCGCCTCTCTTCTCTTAGTAGCGCTGCCTCTGTTCGCCCAAACCCCTCCCGATATTACCGGCGTTTGGCGCGCTAATCTCGCGAAGAGCGCGATCCCTGGCCCAGCGCCCGCTGAATACCTGGTGATCATCACGCGGAAGGACTCCGCGCTCACCATCAAAACTCTGATCGTGCGGACCCCAGCGAACACGAAGAACACAGCCACCTACGACCCATCCACCGCCCAGACATCGAACTGGATCCGCGGCAATCCCACCAAAAGCCACGCGACGTGGGAAGGATCGACGCTGAAGATCGCATCCAGCTTCACCTTCGCCGGCGCGCTGCAGTCCTATCAGGACGAGTGGACACTCTCCTCCGACGGCACTCTCTCCAACATTCACACCCAAGCCCCCGCCCCAGTAGCCAGAGTGATCTTCGAAAAGCAACCGCTCGAAACCGCTGCCGATTTCGACCAGCCGGAAAAGACCGCCCGCGATGCCTACCAAAACGTGCAAGCGCTCAACGTGCCGGCATCCAGTCTGCTGTCCATAATGAACACCTACTGCCTCTCCCTAGGCGTAGCGTGCAATCACTGCCATATCAACGGCCAGTGGTCGAAGGACGACGTCCCGGCGAAAGCAACCGCCCGGAAAATGATCGCCATGACCCGCGCGCTCAACGTGGACAACTTCGCCCCACGCGTCGGCGTGTCGTGCTACACGTGCCACCGCGGCAACGCAAAGCCGCTGACCATTCCCCTGGAGTAACTGACCGCACCGGTCTCGAGAAAGGTGAATGGCGCAAACATCCAGACCAGACGGCAGATCCTGCATTTGTTCTGCATTTCAGAACCGGCACATCGCGTGAGCCAGAGAGCTTAGCCTACATATCCCATCTCTCGCGTGTTTACGAAACATTGATCGAGAATAATCGACTATCAAAATTGAGCGGCTCGATCCATTCAGTCACAGCATCAAATCCATCCGCCTCCGGCAACAGCACGAAGTTGTATATCTTCGAGTCCCTTCTCCGGTTAGGTCGGCGTACTGACGCCGTACCACACGGTAGCAGATCACACGTAGACGCCGTGGTCGATCCGAACCAGTTCCGCCTCCACCGTGACCGGGTCGGTCCGCATCACCTCTAACGGCGTCTTGCCTTGAAAGAGGGGATTCGGGCGATTCATCCAGTGCTGTGTCTTCTCTTTGGATCCGAATGTAGCCAGCGCGTGTGCAGCGATCGACTTTGGTGAGATCTTCGCCGAATCGGACGAGCGGGAACGTGGGCCAGCGGGCCTCAATCTGCTGGTCTTGACCAGAAGGTGATCTCGAAACGTGCTCCCGCGTCCCATCTAGCCATAGCGTATCAAATCGAGTGACAAGAAATCCGGAACTCAATTTCCCGCGCCCTCAGCCTGTGACGTCTAGCAAATGTGCAAACGCAAGGTCTTCCTTTCGACGCCGTTCTGACATTGCGCATGCGTCACCCAAAGCGAAACGCCGATGCGTAACCCAGAGGAATCATGGGAAGCTTTTCCCACCACCCACACCCCACAGCCCACAACCCATACCCCGTTTGTGCTAGACTCCGGCCAAATCCCCCGTGGAGGTGAGATTCATGGACCGCAGAAATTTCTTCCAGATGGCGGCCGGCACCGCCCTCGTCGCTTTCCAAAACGGCGCAGTCGAACGAGCCGCCGCAGCCACACGTTCGGTTGGCGACAAAACGCCGCAGGAAGTCGCGGCCGATGAAGATTATTGGGCTGAGATCCGCACCGCCTACTCCATCGATCGCAACATCATCAACCTGAATAACGGCTACTGCAGTCCCTCGCCCCGCGTCGTACAGGACGCCATGCGCCGCTATCTCGAATACAGCGACATGGGTCCGTACCACACTATGATCGCCGTTCTCGAAAAACAGGCCGAAGTGGTCCGCCGCCGCATCGCGCAGGCCGCCGGTTGCGATCCGGAAGAAATCGCCATCACCCGCAATGCCAGCGAGTCACTGGAAAACGCGCAATACGGCGTCGACCTGCAACGTGGCGACGAAGTCCTCACCACCAACCAGGACTATCCGCGCATGCTCTCCACTTTCCGCCAGCGCGAGCGCCGCGAAGGCATCGTCCTCAAGACCATTTCCTTCCCGGTCCCGCCGCCCAGCATGGACGATCTTTACCAGCGCTTCGAGCGCGCCGTCACGCCCAAAACCAAGCTGATCCTGCTCTGCCACATCACCAACCGCACCGGCCAGATTTTCCCGGTCAAGCGGATTTGCGGCATGGCCCACGCGCGTAATATCCCGGTGATCGTCGATGGTGCGCACGCCTTCAGCCAGTTTCCGTACAAAATCTCCGATCTCGATTGCGACTACTACGGGGTCAGCCTGCACAAGTGGTGCTGCGCGCCCGTCGGCACCGGCTTCCTTTACGTCCGCAAGTCGCGGATCGCCAGCACCTGGTCGATGATGGCCTCCGGTCCGCAACAAGTGAACGACATCCGCAAGTTTGAGGAAATCGGCACGCACCCGGCCGCCAATCACGATGCCATCAGCGAAGCCCTGATCTTCAACGAAAACATCGGTATCGATCGCAAGGCCGCCCGCCTGCGCTACCTGCGCGATCGCTGGGCCCACCGTCTGGCGCAGAATCCGAAGTGCAAGATCCTTCACAGTCCCGACCCGGCTCAATCCTGTGCCATCGGTTTCCTGGCCTTCAACGGCGTCGACGGCGCAAAGATTCAACAAGCGCTCTGGACCAAGCACAGCATCCTGACCGCGTTCATGGGGCACGAGGAATACAGCGGCCTTCGCATCACGCCCCACGTCTACAGTACGGTGCATGACATCGACTACTTCGCCGAAATGGTCGAGCACGAGCTAAAGTCCGCTTGAACTCCGTCCCCATCGGCGTTCATCGGCGTTCATCGGCGGCCAGCAATTAGCTGGGTATTGGTCAGATTTACCGGCACCAGCGCTCGCACCACGCAGCCAAATCTCACCACAGCATTCACTTGAGAGTTTGGTCCACGATTTGCTCTACCCAGCCCGTGGTAGTTCGCCTCGCATCCCCGCCGAAGCCCGCGCGCCCCCGCAGCGCCTGGCCCATCGCGATCGCAACGACCCTTCTCTTGATCGCCGTCGGAGCGACCATTGCCGCCCGCTCCTTCAAGCCCTGGGTTCGGAACCGAGTAGTGGAAGCGCTGAAGGAGAACTATTCCAGCGGCCTCGAGGTAAAAGAACTCGATTTCTCGCTCATCCCCACCGTTCACATTACCGGCAGCGGCCTCCTGCTACGGCACAAAGGACGAACCGACATCCCACCGCTGGTTTCCATCCACAGTTTCACCGCCGACACCGGAATCCGCGATCTCCTGGCGACTCCGGTCAGGATTCGTCACCTTCGCCTGGACGGACTTCAGATTCACGTTCAGACCGGCGGCCGGCACGAACCAAAGGAAGCCGCGACAACAATATCTCGCACTCCCTCGCGCTTCGTAATCGATGAAGTGATCGCCGACGGCACCCGGATCGAGACTATCCCCGATAAGCCGCAAAAAGAACCGCTGATTTGGGAAATCAGCCAGCTCACTCTGCACGACACCGGCCCGGATCGCCCGATGTCTTTCCGCGCCACTCTCACCGACGCCAAGCCGCCCGGCGAGATCCACACCCAGGGCAGCTTCGGGCCATGGCAGCGCGAGCATCCACGTCTCACTCCGGTTTCAGGGAGCTACACCTTTCGCGACGCCGATCTGTCCGCCTTCCCCGGCCTCTCGGGCATTCTTTCGTCGGACGGCAACTTCCGCGGCGTCCTGGAACGAATCGAAGTGGAAGGCACTACCGATACGCCGAAGTTCGAGTTGCAGGTCAGCCGGAATCCGGTGCACCTCACTACGAAGTTCCAGGCCTTGGTCGACGGAACGGGCGGAACCACTCGCCTGCAGCCCGTCACCGCGCATTTCGGACACTCTTCTCTGATCGCACACGGTATCGTCGACACCACACCCGGAGTACCGGGCAAGATCATCTCTCTCGACGTGCGGGTTCCTCGCAGCCGCCTAGAGGATATTCTCCGGCTGGGCGTGAAGGGCAAGCCGCCGTTGACCGGACTCACCAGCTTTCACACCAGGTTCCTGCTTCCGCCGGGCAATCAGGACATCAGCCGTAGGCTGCGGCTGGACGGCGTCTTCGATGTCGCCGGCGCGCGCTTCTCCGATCCCGAGTCCCAGGAAAAGCTGGACCAGATGAGCTTAAAAGGGCAAGGGAAAAAGAACAACGACGGCGGCGAACCAGTGGCATCGAACTTCAATGGCAATTTCTCGCTCCGGGACGGCGTGATGCATTTCACGAACCTTTCCTTCAGCGTTCCCGGCATCAATGTCGCGCTGGATGGTTCCTACGGATTGCACGACGAAACGCTCGACTTCCACGGCATCGCTCGCACCAAAGCAAGACTCTCGCAAATGACGACGGGCCTCAAATCATTGCTGCTGAAACCAATCGACCCCTTCTTCGCCAAGCAAGGCGCCGGCGCGGTGCTGCCGATCAAGATCACCGGCACCCGCAACTCTCCGGTCTTCGCCCGAGACCGCCGCAAGAAGAATTAGTGTTCCTTGAC
>DASQGY010000242.1:0-25304 GCA_035632375.1 Bryobacteraceae bacterium
CGCGGCGCTGGGCGGCAAGGGGTCGGTGTTGAGTTTCATTCCGGACCTGGACTCGGCCTGGATGCCGATGATCACATTCCTGGTTTACATTTCGATGAACTGGTGGGCCACGTGGTATCCGGGCGCGGAGCCGGGTGGCGGGGGTTATGTGGCGCAACGCATGTTCTGCGCCAAGGACGAAAAGAATTCGCTGCTGGCGACGCTGTGGTTCAACATCGCGCATTACGCGGTGCGCCCCTGGCCATGGATATTAGTCGCGCTGACGTCGCTGATTCTGTTTCCCGGACTCGCCGATCCCGAGACCGGATACATTCGCGTGATGATCGCGTATCTGCCGCCGTCGTTGCGCGGTCTTATGGTGGCGGCGTTCGCAGCGGCTTACATGTCGACCATCGCGACGCAGTTGAATTGGGGTGCGAGTTACTTAGTCAACGATTTCTACCGGCGCTTCTGGAAGAAAAACGAGAGCGACAGGCACTATGTCGCCGCCTCGCAGTGGGCCACGGTTCTGCTCACGTTGATTTCCGCGGTCGTAACGTTTTTCATGGGCTCCATCGGCGGCGCATGGAAACTGCTGATCGTGACCGGCGCGGGCACCGGTGGGGTCCTGCTGCTGCGCTGGTATTGGTGGCGCATCAACGCGTGGAGCGAAGTGTCGGCGATGATTTCCGGATTCGCGGTTTCGGTGCTGCTGCAAGCGGGGTGGGGACTGGACACAGACAAGCCAGTGGATTTCGCCTGGATCATGATCATCACGGTCTCCATCACCACACTGGTCTGGCTGGCAGTCACGTTTCTCACGCAGCCGGAATCGAAGGACACGCTGGTGGCGTTCTATCGCCGCACTCATCCCTCGGTGGCCGGCTGGCGACCGATCGCCAAGCTGGCGCCGGAGGTTCGCGCGTCGACGGCCGGGCTAGCTAACCTGCTCGATTGGATCTGTGGCTGCGCGCTGATCTACGGAGTTCTGTTCGGCACCGGCAAGTTGCTGCTGAAGGACTACACGACGGGGTCCATTCTGCTGGCAGTGGGATTGGCGGCTGGGGCAGTCATTTATTTCGATCTTTCGCGGCGCGGGTGGAGCGTGGTGGTTGATTGAGTTCGCTCAGAATCTAGTAACTCTGTGAACGGGAAAAGGGATCGACGTCCCTGATGACGCGGAATTGTCTGGAGAAGCTCCCCACTCTATGCGCTCTTCCAAGCGAGCATGGCTCTGGTGAGCTCGCCGGAGACCTTGGCGAACGCCTGATCGGCTGCCAGCGCCCGAGAAGCTTCGTGCTTCTTGCCCGCTAGCGCGAGCGCCAAAGCATCCGCCGCCGCCACGTGAAAACGTCGGTGAAGTTCCGCGCAGACTCCATAGTGTTTCGATTTTCTTGCCGCCGGGTCCAGGTTCGCTCCATGCAGCCACTTGCCGAAGGCGCACTGATGATCGTCCCGAGCAACATTCACCGGCACATCGCAGGCTCCGTTTTCGATAGCCCCGCGAATACGGCCCTTCCACAGCCCGTGCGCACCGATTGCTGACGTGATTTGTTCGTGTAGGTTCATGATCTCCACTCCTATTGGTACTTATCGAACCTGTGAGATCAACCTTTAACCACGAGCGCGACGCAGATCTCGATTTTGGCAGCTTGCCCAAGCCGCCGGCCGGGTGGCATGAGTATCCTGCGTGTTAGGGCGATGTCTTCTTCGGCTTGCCGTCCATCGCGGCTCCGCGCGACAACAGATCGCCGATCGCGTCCTTACTGTAGCCGAGAGTTTGTAGAACTTCCACGGTGTGTTCGCCCACGGCGGGCGCCATTCGCGGCTTTTCTTTTTCCACACCGGCGACGGTCAGAGGATTCGATACAGTCCGCAGTCCTGGCTCGATCTCGGCGAAGACGCCGTTGGCCTCCATCTGCGGATCGGAGGCCGCCTGCTGCGTGCTCGGCACCGGACCCCAGATCACGTCGTGCCGCAGGAAAATTTCCTTCCACTCCGCCATGTCCTTCGCGGCGACCGCCGCATCGATGATCGCCACCAGCTCCGGTCCATTCGCGCTCCGCAGCTCCGGCGTCGCAAATCGTGGATCGTGGATCAATTCCTCGTGAGCCAGCGCTCGGCAAAGGTTCGGCCAGTCCTTCATCGGATCCAGGCAGCACGTCAGAAACCGCTGCTTGTCGCGCGTGACGTAGTGATTCACGATCGGGTTCACCGTCGTAGCTCGCGTCCGCTTCGGCAGGAACTGCGCACCGATCAATGCCGCCTGAAGCCCGCAGGCGTGGGCCCACGCGCCGTTGGCCATCAGCGAGGTGCTTACGTTCAGGCCCTTGCCGGTCACCGCGCGCCGATAGAGCCCCAGCATGATGCCGGCGAACATGGTCATGGATGTGGGGTGATCGCCGAAGCCCGCGGGCGATTGCGTAGGCTCGGCGTCGCCGTTGTGCATGGTGTTCATCAGGCCGGAGCGCGCCCAATAGGCGGTGATATCGTAGCCGGGCTTGTCCACTTCCTCGCCGGTGAGCCCGTATCCGGTCAGGTAGGCGTAGATCAGGCGCTCGTTGAGCGGCGCGAGATCCTCATACGAGAGACGGAATTTTTGGATCAGCGGGCGCTGGTAGTTGGTGATGAAAACGTCGGCCGCCGCCACCAACTTCAGCAGGACTTCGCGCGCGGTGGCATCGCCGAGATCGAGCGCGACGCTCTTCTTATTGCGACCGGTGAGCGTCCAGCAATAATAAGTCGGCGAAACCGGCATGCCGGGCACCAGCGAGAGGTAGCGGTAGGGATCGCCGTGCGGCGGCCGCTCGATTTTGATCACCTCGGCGCCGAAATCGGAGAGGATCACCGCAGCCGCGGGCGCAGCAATGTAGGTGCCGCAATCAATCACGCGAAGACCCGAGAGAATGCCCTTCGATTCAGACATTGTTTCGGATGATATCAAATGCACCCACCGCCTACTGCCTACCTCCCACCACCTTGAAGATGATGATGTGCTGGCGCGGCAGCTTCTCGATGACCTCGTCGAGTTTGTACCCTTCGGCCTCCACTTCCGTCTTCACCTCCGCCACGCTCATCTTGTGCTCCAGCCGGATGGGGATTTTCGGGTCCTCCTTGCGATATTCGAGCAGTACCAGGCGGCCATCGGGCTTCAGCGATTCGCGGATTCGATCCAGCATGGCTTGCGGCTCGGAGAACTCGTGGTAGACATCCACCAGCAGCACCAGGTCGATTTGTCCGGCGGGCAATTTCGGATCGTTCACCGTACCGAGCACTGTCTCGATATTTGTCACTTTCTCGCGCTGGGCTTTGGCGCGCAGTTTCTCCAGCATCTGCGGTTGCAGGTCCTCGGCGTAGGCCTTGCCCGTAGGACCGATTCGCTGGGCCATGCGGAATGTCATGTATCCGGTTCCAGCGCCGACGTCGGCGACGGTCATGCCGGCTCGGAGTCCAAGAAGTTCGATTGCCTTGTCGGGCGCTTCTTCCGATTCGCGCTCCGGCCGGTCCAGCCAGCCTGAGCCCGAGGCGCTCATCACCGGCGCGATCTGCCGCCCGGTGAGCGGGTGCGTAGTTTGCGCGACGGCGGAGCATAGCGACAGGATTAGCAAAGCGATCAGAGCGATAGGCATCGGTTCCACTGTGCTTCAAGGCTTGGGCGGAAGTCAACGGTAGAATAAAGGTACAGCGAATTCGAGGCATTCCATGAACGCAAGGAAGTCCGTCGCGGCGATTCCGTGGCTGCTGGCCGCACTCCCGGCGCTGGCAGCGCCGCCTGCGAAGCTCGCCATCGTGCGGATGATCTTCGCGCAGTACGAAGATGGCTCGCCCGTGGCGAAGGACTATCAATTCGCTCCCGGGGAGTCGATCTTCTTCAGTTGCCAGATTGAAGGCTTTACGCGGTCGCCGGCCGATCAGGATGAGAGCCGCAAGGTTTTCCTGACCTATCGCCTGGAGGCCAAAGACGCGCGGGGAATCCTGGTGCAAGCTGCCGCCACGGGGAAAGAAGCGTCCAGCGTCTCGCCGGAGGACAAAGAATGGAAACCCAAGATCCGCGAGACGATTGTGGTGCCGCCGCTGGCCGATAGCGGCGAATATCAGATTGTACTGTTGGTGCGGGACGAGGTGAGCGCCCAAAACGCGGAAGCCCGGACTACCTTCACGGTGAAGGGCCGCGACGTCGCTCCCAGCGACACGCTGGTGGTTCGCAATTTTCATTTTCTGCGAAGCGAGGAGGACTCGAAGCCTTTGCAGGTTGCTGCTTATCGCCCAGGCGATGCCCTTTGGGCGCGCTTCGACATGACCGGTTACAAACTTGGCGACGCGAATGCGCTCGACATCGGCTACGGGCTGTCGGTGCTGGGCCCCGACGGCAAGGTGGTGTACGCGGAGCCCAACGCAGCGGAGCAGAAACAGCAGCCATTCTATCCGCAGCGATATCAGCCGGGCGTGCTCAGTCTGAATCTGGCAAAGGATCAGCCGCTCGGCGCGTACACCATCGTGCTGACGGTTCGCGATAACCTGGGCAAGCAAAACTACGAGGCGCGCGAGAAGTTCACCGTTGAGTAGTTGCTTGCAGCCCGGTTACTGTTTAACGCCGAATTGCGCGAAGGTGACAATGTGTCCGGCGGGGTCCTTCACGCTGATCTCGGTGGATCCGTAGAAGGTCTGGTGCTTCGCTTTCACGATTTCCGCGCCAGTTGTGGCGGGAATGACGTCGTCCAGATTCTCCACCTCGACGAACAAGTACGTCGTGCCCTTTTGAAAGGCTTTCGCGACGTCCGGGTCCTGGGCGAGGCTCGAGTAGGTTCCGTACATAAGCTCGAGATTGCCCTTCTGCAACATCGCAAACGCCAGCTTGTTGCCGGCCGGGACATCTTTGACTTTCTCGAAGCCCATTCGTTCCCAGAATTGGATACAGGGCTCGATCTCATCGGCGTACAGGTTCGTGGTGATTCGTTTGATGGTCATCGGTTTTGTTTCCTCCTCAGCTTTCAGCACTCCAGCCGGCGCGCTTACGAGCAATGCCAGCGTTAACGTTCCTAGAGCGGTTCTGATCATTGAAATTCTCCTTGCAAAGCTCACTAGTCTGAATTAGACTAGTTGAAGGATACGGCACTCATGGCCAAGCTGTCAAGAGAAAAAACCGACCAACTTACGACACCCGATCTGGTGCTGCTCAGCCTGCTGGCGGAGCGGCCGATGCATGGATACGCGGCGAATACGCTGCTGGAACTGCGGATGGTGCGCGACTGGGCGGGTGTCTCGCGTCCACAGGTGTATTACTCGCTGGAAAAATTATCGCGATTGGGCCTAATACGGGCCGCCACGAAGGACGGTCCGTCGGCAGGGCCGGAGCGGAGCGCATTTGCCACCACGGCAGCCGGCCGCGCCGCCCTCGCCGATGCCTTGGAGCGCGAGGACTGGACCACCGGACAGGAGCGGCCAGTCTTCCTGACCTGGGCCGCGCTTTCCTGGCAGGCACGGCCAGGCGTCTTTCTCAAGCAGGTTGAGCGTCGACGGAGTTTCCTGGAAAGCGAACTGGAGCGGAAACAGGAGATCCTGCAATCCGTTCGCAAGGAAGTGGGGCACCGCTTCCATGAAGCGGTTTGGATGCTCAGCTTGAGTATCGACCAGATCCGAACCGAGTTGCGGTGGCTGCAGAAGCTAACACGCGAATACCCACGCCGGGGTGCGGCGCGGAATCCACACTACATTGGAGAGGAGAATCAATGACAGCGCCTAAGACCGTGCTGAAAGACTTGTCGCAGATTCCAGGGGTTGGGCCTTCGATCGCGACGGACCTGTATCGCCTGGGAGTTCACGAGATCGCGGAGCTGCGTGGACGCAATGCGGAAGCGCTCTACGGGGAACTATGCGATCAAATGGGCCAGCCCGTGGATCGCTGCGTACTGTACGTTTTCCGTTGCGCCGTGTACTACGCCTCGGAATCGCGGCCGGATCCGGAGTTGTTGAAATGGTGGAACTGGAAGGAAAAGACTAACTCGTGATAGCATAATTCTCGTACTTCTTGGGAAGCGAGGGTTAATGCATGCCGCTTTTCGATCCCTGGGCTCAGGGACTTTCCATGCCAAACGCGCGCTTACTGGGTGAAGCTGCGAATACAGCCTACCAGAGTTCAGAAACGTGCCGGAAATGGGCGCAAGGCAACGGTTTTAACGAAGATTTCGATTTCTTTTCGAATTTCGGCCCGAAGACGGACACCAACGGTTTTGTCGCACAGAACGCGACCACTGTTCTGGTGGCGTTTCGCGGCACCAATCCGAGGGAGCGCATCGACTGGATCATCGATTTCAATGCGCTCAAAGATAAGGGCGCTTTTCCAGGCGCGCAGGTTCACGAGGGCTTCTTCGACGCCCTCGGAGCGGTCTGGGGGCAGACCCTGAGCGGAAAGCAAATCCTTCCTGGACGGCTGTTGAATCGAGGCAATCGCGCAGTCTGGATCACCGGCCACAGCTTGGGTGGAGCGCTGGCGGAACTGGCGGCAGCGAGAACGATTCTGGAAAGCGGCATTCCGGTGCAAGGCGTCTACACTTTCGGGCAACCCCGGGTTGGCAACGATGCTTTTGCCAGGAAAATGGAGACGCCTCTCGGCTCCCGTATTTTTCGCTTCATCAATAATCTCGACATCGTGCCCCGGGTTCCTCTCTACGGAATGGGCTACCGCCACTACGGCACTGAGATTTTCTTCAACAACAAACAGCAACAGGAAGATCGTCCGGCGACGATCGAGGGCTTGCTCGGAGCCGTTCGCTTGGCGCTACTCGGAGTCAATCTCACACTCGCCGACGAACTAGCCAAACTGACCCTCGCCTTGGTTACGGATAACAACGCTGTGACGAAGCGGGAATTCGAACTGCTGGGCAACCCAAAAGCTGTTCTCGCCGCGGGGATTGCAAACATCGCCGATCACAGTATGGAGAACAGCTATCTGCCCAGACTGGTGGCGGCGCTGGGAGGAGCCGCAACTACCGCGCAGGCTTGATGGAAGCGACGCGACACCCGCCGGCGATAGGCCGGAGAGCAATCGGCCATATCCGCCATTACCTCTTTGAACGCGATTCATCGTCCCGATGGCGATGGACCGGGCGCCCAATTCGGCGAACGAAGCCTGGGCCGGCTCCACTTCACTTTCCCGCTTCGCCAGGTCATCGTTGTGCCCGCGGGGATCCGAAAAGCGGCGCCTTCGATAAGCAATGTCGCGTTGCCCGGAATATCCGGGATGTTGTAGATTTGAGCGTCTGAATCGGGTGCACTTCGATACTCGACAGGCCCCACACCGGCAATTTCGCGGAGACCTTTGATGGCTGGTTCCAAGCGCTCCAAGTCGCCGAAGAACCGGATTCGCTGCCCGTTCCACTCCAGCTCCGAGAATTCCAGCCCAAGAGCGTATTGGACCGGCGGCCCTTCTCGCCTTTCTATCCTTCGCACCCGGCCATGAGCCGTCACTCCACTCGGCACGACAATCCTGCTGCCGTGGTGGACATCGGTTGTAGTGATGGCATTCACACGATCGCCGACCGCTGTCGTAGACGAATCGATCGGGGCCGCGAGTCTCAGGCGGAGGACGAGCCCTGCCGGGAGTTCCACGTCCTTCGTGGTTGCCCGTGCCGGCAGACTTGGGATTGCTTTTTCGTCGAACGATACGCTCGATTCCGCGGAGTACTGGCGACAATGGCTGAAGACGAGGAGATTGAGGTTCTGTTTGAGTTTTCGTTTACCCGATTTTTCGTCGAGAATTAGTCCGGCGGTTTGTGGAAGCAAAACGTCGCGCGATCCAAGTTGGACGCGGCCATAGTCCACCCAGGTGGCGGCGGCGGTATTCACGAAGTCCGGTGGAAGGTCGTCGGCATGCATGTCGAGCCGCATCACGTCCAATGTTTTGGGATCGACCCAAAAGGCGCCATGTGCGCCAGTACGGACTCTGCGCCCACGATTGGAAATCGTCCATCCGCTGCCGAAGAGCGGAATGACATAATTCCAGCGCAGTGCATCGAGTCCATTCAGGGTCTCGCGGCCCACAAAACGGATGGTAGCGTAACCATCGGTGAACACGGCGCGGGCATGCAGCGTATACTCACCGTTTGAAACGACGCCGTAAGGAAGCGCGGCTCCAATCGATTGATCTTCGAATCGACCTTCGCCTTCCCAGGCGAACAGTTCACG
This sequence comes from Bryobacteraceae bacterium, assembly GCA_035632375.1. Taxonomy (GTDB): domain Bacteria; phylum Acidobacteriota; class Terriglobia; order Bryobacterales; family Bryobacteraceae; genus Palsa-89. The sequence continues at coordinate 8,164 of DASQGY010000242.1, forward strand.
GCCAGCAACGTTGGCGATTTCGAATCGTACGGTATCGGCGCGTGTGAATGGTCTCTCCGGCGACGATCGAGAAGCGCGTTCCATGGTCGCCAGGCAAGTATAGTTTGTGGTCTGAGCCAGTGCTTCGGCCATTTTCAGTTTCACATGCGCAAGCGTCACGGCTGGTTCGGGCAGTTCCTGGGAGCGGGCGGAGATGCAGACCAGCACCGCAACCAGAGTTATTCGCAGCATTCTCAAGAGCCATACCGAGGCTAACAGGTTGTGGAGTGGCCAGCGCCGTTGACAAGCCAGAGAGTAATTTACCGCTCCCTCCACTACCTCCTCGAGCATGGCCCTATTCCGCACCCGCAGTGCCGCTGTTTTTGGCATCGAAGCGCACATCATCGACGTCGAGGTGGATATGTATCCCGGAGGAACCGCGCGGGATTTCGTCACCGTCGGCATGCCCGATACCGCGGTTCGCGAAAGCCGCGAGCGCATCAAATCCGCGCTGTGCAACTCCGGTTTCGGGTATCCGAACAAATCCGTGACTATTAACCTCGCGCCCGCAAATGTGCGCAAGGAAGGCGCCGGCTTCGACTTGCCGATGGCGCTGGGGATTCTCGGCGCGATGGGAACCGTGGCCCGAACGGATCAACACATGCTGGTGGGTGAGTTGTCGCTCGACGGCACGCTGCGCCCGGTTCGCGGCGTTCTGTCGATGGCGGTATGCGCCCGACGGCAGGGCATCCCCAACTTTCTAGTACCGGCCGACAACGCAGCCGAGGCTGCGGTCACCGAGGGCGTCAATGTATTTGCGATGCGGCATCTGGCGGAAGTTGTCGCGTATCTCAACGGCCCTGAAAAGTTTCAGCCGGTTTCTCCCTCCGCCTCCAGCATTGCAGCTCACGACCCGTCATTCCCGGATTTCCGCGAAGTCCGCGGCCAGACCACAGCGAAACGTGCGCTCGAAGTGGCTGCGGCCGGCGGGCACAACGTGTTGATGATCGGGCCGCCGGGCTCGGGTAAGACGATGTTGGCCAAACGATTCGCGGGCATTCTTCCACCGCTCACCTTTCAGGAGGCCATCCAGACCACCCAGGTCCACAGCGTTGCCGGCTTGCTGCCCCACGGCGTGGGGTTGCTCTCGGCGCGGCCCTTCCGAGCGCCGCATCACACGGTCTCGGACGCGGGGTTAATCGGCGGCGGCTCCGGTACGCCACGGCCCGGTGAAGTGAGCCTGGCCCACAACGGCGTGCTGTTTCTCGACGAATTGCCGGAGTTCCCGCGTAATGTGCTGGAGATGCTTCGCCAGCCGCTGGAAGAATCGTCGGTCACGCTGGCGCGCACCAACATGACGCTGTCGTTTCCGTCGGATTTTATTCTGATTGGAGCGATGAATCCGTGCCCGTGCGGCTACTTTTCCGACCCGTCGCGCGAATGCCGCTGCACCGGCGCGATCATCCAGCGCTATTTGAGCAAGGTGAGCGGTCCGCTGCTCGATCGCATCGACATGCATATCGAGGTTCCTGCGGTGGCTTACAAGGAGCTACGGGGCAAAGACACCGGCACCAGCTCCGCCGAAATGCGGGCCCGCGTGGAAGCGGCCCGCGCTATCCAAATGCAACGCGGATTCTACAACGCCCGCATTCCCTCGCGCGTTTTGCGTAAACTTTGCGCCCTCGATGACGCGGGAGAACGGACGCTCGAAATGGCGGTCCGCAGGATGGGGCTTAGCGCGCGGGCGCACGACCGCATTTTGAAGGTGGCGCGCACCATCGCCGATCTCGCTCATTCCGAACCGGTGACGGCCAAGCACCTGGCGGAAGCGGTCCAATACCGCAGCCTGGACCGCAGTTACTGGAGTTGAAATAACGGCTCCGCACCCTGAGAAGCTGTGAAAGAATCGGCATCCGCTTCCTTACGGTCGCGGCTCAGTTCAGTATGTCGTTTATTTGGAGGATGTTTCCGAGCCGTGACCGTAAGGGAGCGGTCAGCCCAGGCAATATTTCACAGCTTCTGACGGTCACGGCTCGGCAACACTATGGTTCCTCGATCCGCGCACGTTACTAGCGAATGGTGGCGGTGAAGACCTCTTCCATCGCCAAGTTCGTGCGGCAGCCGGATGCGAAGTTTTGCTGGTTGCGGCTGTCCGTCCAGATAGCGTGCGAAATCCCATTGAACGAGACAAGGCCTTCGTAGTCGCCGTATTGGTTGCCGTAGTCGATCGCATTGCAGGGAAAGAGCCCGTTGCAATCGTGCTCATTCGAACTGGCTGTGCTGACGCGAGCGTTCGGAGAGAGCCAGTTAGTTCCATCGCTCGAGCGAGTGAAGAAAACGTCGGTCATGAAGCGGCTGCCGGTGCTATCGTTGCGCGTATCGTAGAACGAGATATTCACTTCACCCGTCACAGCGTCGACGGAGAGCCATGGATAGAAGCGGTCGACGGAAGCGCTGAGATTGTCGGTGACGCTCCGGCGTGCCGACCACGTGGCGCCGCGATCATCGGAGAACGCGCTGAAGATGTCGGTGTTCACGCCGTTCGCCGCGAAATCCGTCCAGGCGCAGTACAACCGCCCGCTATGGTGGCCACTGGAACGGTCGGCATCGCACGTGGGATAAATCAAAGCGCGGCGGAATGAGATGGCCGGGATTCCAATGTCAAACGGAATCGTCTTGGCTGCCACAACACCCGGCGTCCCGAAAGTCGCGCCCCCATCCAACGATCGATTGAAGGCGATGGTGTTGGCCGCGATGTCGTTCCAGGCCGTGTAGACTTCGCCGTTCGGGCCGACAAAGGGGATGGCGGCAATCGAGCGCCCGGGGCCGGAGGGGTTATCGATCCGCTGGATGGAAAAGCTCGCGCCGTGGTCGGTGGAGCGTGCGAAACGGATGCCAGCGCTGGTGGAGCCACCGCTTGCAGCGTCCCACGCGAGATAGACGTTGTCGCGGAAGGGGCTGCCCAAATTCGTATCGGCGGTGATCATCGGCTTGTCGTTGAAATGATCCTTGCCGCCGGAGAAAGAGAAGAAGTTGGCGGATGGAAAAGTCTGGCCACCATCGGTAGAGCGAGCCACGGCGAGCTCGGTGCCGTTGATTCCCTTGCCCTGGCCGAAGAACACAACGATATAGCTGTAGAACAGATTTCCACGCGTGTCGAAGGCCAGGCTAGGGTCGGAACCGAAGTCGATGCCGCCGCCGATGGCGGGAGGAAGCGGCAGATCGGCGCCGGCCCAGGAGTTTCCACCATCGGAAGAAGAGTAGCCGCGCATCGGTAGCCGGAAAATTTCGTTCGAGCCTCCGGCCACGGAGTTCGCATTCTGAGTGTTCAGCGTGATGAATGTTTCACTCTGCGGTCCGCACTCATTCGAAACGTCGACATTCGCTCCGACGGTGGTGGCGGAGCGGGTTGGACCTGCCGCCTTGCTGGCGCCATTCTGGAGCAGATATTGATATTTCGCCCACCAGCGTGGGGTGAACGAGTTGTTGTTCTGGGCGGACAAGAGAACAACCGAAAACAGCCCAGCGGTTGCCAGTCGAATTGGGAAAGACATACGCACCTCCAACGATTCAACCCTAGCAAATTCTGTTGTGAGGATCTTAGCGTGGCGAGCCTGCCGCTGCCCGGCTGCCCTGTTTAGATGTGGCAGCGCAGATGGTGCGTCATCACCCGGTGAGGAGCGTCACGCCTGCTTTTTGCGCTGCCTTTTGCAGTTTCGCATCTATGGTGGCGATCGGCGCGCCATGACGGATTGCGAGTTCCAGATAGGCGGCATCGTACGCGGAGAGGTTGTGTCTACGGGCGAGAGGGAGAACGTTGCGGAGATGCTCACTCACCGACTGCCGGTCCTCGACCAGAGAGAGGTCTTCCAGAACAGTGATGAAACGTAGGATGTCAGTCTGAGACAGACGTTTCCTTCGTTCGCCCACTAAGACTGCATTGGCGATTTCGAGCACCCACACTGCCGGAACCAGGATCGTTTTTCTTTCCAAGGACAGCAGTAGTCTATCTGCGTTGTCGCTGGTTTTGTCCGGAAAGCACCAAGCCAATGTGGTCGAGGCATCAAGGACAACTTCGGTCAAAATCGGCGGCCTTCATCGATCATCTCGCGGACACTCATTTTGTCCGGCCGAACGCGCTTACGCAGTGAGCGCAATTCTTCCACGATTTCCTGGTGGGAGAGTCTGGCCTTCGCCTCCGCGACGGGGACGAGCACTGCCGCAGGAACGCCATGTCTGGTGATCGTGATCTTCTCGCCTTTAGCTACGCGGTCCAGCAGCGCCGCTAGATGAGTCTTGGCCTCGAACGCGCCTATGGTTTCCACTTCACAACCTCTTCAACTAGTCTAAACTAGTTTACCTGATCTGAGGACTGATTCGCGACAGGCTGCATAGGTTCGCCGTGTTATCGGCTCTGGACGGTTCACAAGAGCGCCGGCTTAAGGGGTCGCCCAACCGGTCACTTTACCCGCTTGAGATGCGCCACCGTAAACACTTCAAAATCCTTGCCGGGGGGCGCTAGCGAGAATGTCTCCACGATCTCGTCCGCGGAAAGGAATCGATACCCTTTCTTCGCTCGGAATCCTTGCGGAAGGTTTTCGATCCTGGTGGTAACGAACTCGAGCGACTTACCATCTGTACTCACCAAGTCCAGCGTGTATTCGTTGACGAAGCCCTCGCTGTGGAATTGCCTCCAAACGATCTTTTTCTGATTCGTGTCGTAACTGAAGAAGCCGAAATCCTCTCGGGCGCCGGACTTCGCATCCTCATATACCGACTTGTCCCGCTGCGATAGAAACTTCCCGCCCAGCTCAAACCGATACTCGCGCGAGCTGAATTGTTTTCCCGGCTTGCCCGTGATTGGGCCCTCCCACTTTCCTTCGAACACGCGCACAGGGACCCACGAATCCGGTTGGGCCGCGGCGCTGACTGCGATGGCGACGGCAGACATGTCCCTACTAGAGGGGCTTCCCGTAGCAAGGTTGATCTTTCGTAAGAAACGTCCTCGGAAACTTGCCCTCGCCGACCAGTTTGAACGAGCCAAAGTCTTTGCACCACGGCTCTTCGGGCACATCCGGGTTGGTATTGATCCAACCCAACAAAACCTTCAAGTCTTGCGCGCTTATGCCTCGCGTCCGCACGCGATCCAAGAGATGATCTCGTACTTGTTGGGGAAGAGCAGTCCAGACTATCCTTGGCAATCTATGGCCCGAACAGTTCTCGCGAAATCTCCTGCCTGAGGCGCTCCGCCTCGGCGGGATCGTTCGAGTCCTGATAGCGGAGGACTTTGGTTTCAAATTGCTTGAGGTACAACTGGGCAAGCGCTTCGATCAGTTGGACTGCGGCGGATGAGCTGTTCAGCACGTCGCTAAACTGCTCAGTTTTTTTTAATTGCTGCAAGGCCTCGTTTAGCAACCTGTCATCCAAAGTTCTAGCAGCTTCCGTGATGTTGCTCATCGGCACTTCGAGCGATCCATCCGTTGCTTTGTTCCAAGTGCCGATCTGCCGTACGCGATTTCCGAATCGCCTGGCTAAGCGGTCGAGCTCGTCCGCCGAGATGGCGACGGTCTGGTGATTCTGCTCCAGCTCTTCGAGGAATTGAATGAAAGAGAGCACGCGATCCCATTCTATCGAACTGGAAAACGCGGAAACGGTCCGTCCCCGATTTTTCGATTATTTTGCGCCGACTGGTTCGGGCAACCGGGGCTTCAGCAACTTCCGTTGCTTCCGTCCCAAGCGGCCGAATTTTTCCTGGAATTGTTCCATGTAGACGTAGACCACCGGCGTCAGGAACAGTGTCAGGAGTTGCGAGAACAGGAGGCCGCCGCAGACTGCCAGGCCTAGCGGACGGCGTGATTCGGCGCCTGCTCCTACGCCTAATGCGATGGGTAGCGTACCCAACAGCGCCGACATCGTAGTCATCATGATTGGGCGGAAGCGGACCAGGCATCCGCGGTAGATGGCGTCTACCGGGTTCTTGCCCTCCGTCCGCTGGGCTTCGAGCGCGAAGTCGATCATCATGATCGCGTTCTTCTTCACGATTCCGATCAGCATGATCAGGCCGACGAACGCATAGAGGCTCAGCTCCACTTTGAAGATCAGCAGCGTCAGCAATGCGCCGAATCCGGCGGAGGGGAGTCCGGAAAGAATGGTGATGGGATGAATGAAGCTTTCGTACAGGATGCCGAGCACCATGTAGATCACCAGCATGGCGATGATCAACAGTATCCACAGGGTCTGCAGCGAATTCTGGAAGGCCTGGGCGCTGCCCTGAAAACTGCCGGTGATGGTGATGGGCAGGCGCAATTCGGTGAGCGACCGATCGATGCCCTGCACCGCCTGGCTCAGCGAGATTCCAGGGCGCAGGTTGAAGGATACGGTCACCGACGGCAATTGCCCGGTGTGGTTGACGCTCAGGGGACCGACGGTGCGCGTGAGCTTGGCCACTTCGTCGAGCGGAACCAATCGTCCCGCGCCTGTTCCCGCTGAGGAAGAGAGATACAACTTGGACAGCGCCAGAGGATCGCGCTGATCCTGCGGCAGTGCTTCCATGATGACGAAGTATTCGTTCGACGGCGTATAGATGGTCGAGATTTCACGATTCCCGTATGCGTCGTAAAGCGCGTTTTCGATTTGCTCGGGAGTGACGCCGAGCGCCTGAGCCTTGTCGCGATCGATATCCAGGCGCACCTGGGGACTAGTGACTTGCAAATCGGTAGTGACATCCTGCAGGCCCGGGATCTCGCGAAGCTTCGCTTCGATGATCGGCGCCCAGTGCTGCAATTCGGGGAAGTCGGCGCCGCTGAGTGTGTATTGGTACAAGCTCTTGGTCAACTGGCCGCCGATGCGGATGGTGGGCGGCACTTGCAGATAGACGCTCATGCCGGGAATCTGCGCGAGCTTGGGCCGCAGCTCCTGGATGATCTCGTCGGCGTTCAGCGCGCGCTCCTTGCGCGGCTTCAGGTGCATGAATACGCGTCCGGAGTTGCCCGGCGCGGCAGTGCCGCCTCCGCCAATGGAAGACATTAAGCCGGTGACATTGGGGTCGGCGCGGATCACCGCGGCCACCTGCCGTTGGTGCTGCAGCATGGCATCGAAGGAAATGTCCTGCGCGGCTTCGGTGAATCCGAAAATCTGGCCGGTGTCCTCGGTGGGGAGGAAACCCTTGGGAATGATGACGAACATATAGCCGGTGGCGATGAGCACCAGCAGCGAGACAAAGACCGTGGCGAGCCGATGACGCAGCACTTTTTTCAAAGCCCAATCGTAGACGTGCAGCAGCCCGTCGAAAAAGCGTTCCGAGATGCGAAACATCCGGCCGTGTTCGTGGCTCTCGCGATGTTGCAGGAAGCGGCTGCACAACATGGGAGTCAAGGTCAGCGAGACAAAGCCGGAGATCAGGATGGCGGAAGTGATGGTGACGGCGAATTCGTGCAGCAGCCGGCCGACGATCCCGCCCATGAATAGCACCGGGATAAAGACCGCGGCGAGCGACAGCGTCATGGACAGAATGGTGAATCCGATTTCGGCTGAGCCAAGAGCCGCGGCCTGGCGCATGTCTTGACCCATCTCGCGATGCCGGACAATATTCTCCAGCATCACGATGGCGTCGTCGACCACAAAGCCGACCGAAAGCGTGAGCGCCATGAGCGAGAGATTGTCCAGCGTGTAGTTCAGCAGATACATCACGGCGAACGTGCCGATTAACGAGATGGGCACCGCCAGGCTGGGAATCAACGTGGCGGAGATGTTCCGCAGGAAAAAGAAAATCACCAGGATCACGAGAGCAATGGTGATGCCTAGCGTGATCTTTACGTCGTGGATGGAATCGCGGATGGAGACCGAGCGATCGTAGACAATATTGAGGCTCACCGACGCGGGCATCTGGGCCAGAAAACTGGGCATCAGCTTATGGATTCCGTTCACCACTTCGACGGTATTGGTTCCGGGCTGGCGCTGGACGGCGAGGACGATGGACCGGTCGTTATCGAACCAACTGGCCACCTTGTCGTTCTCGACGCTATCGATGACGCGGCCAATTTCGTTTAGGCGCACCGGGTTGCCATTGCGATATGCGACGATCATGGGCCGGTAGTCCGAGGCGCGCATCAATTGTCCGGTGGCCTGCACGGTGAAGGCCTGGTGACGCCCCCACAGCGTGCCGGTGGGCAGGTTCACGTTGCTCTGCTGTATGGCCCTTTGCACTTCGTCGATGCCGATGCCGCGTGCTGCGAGGGCGTCGGGATCCAACTGCACGCGCACGGCGTATTTCTGCGATCCGAAGACGGCCACTTGCGCGACACCGTCCACCATGGAGATGCGCTGGGCCATCAACGTCTCGGCGTATTCGTCGACGGTGGAAAGCGGCAGCGTCGGCGAGCTAAGCGCCAGATAGAGGATGGGCTGATCGGCCGGGTTCACCTTTTGATAAGCGGGCGGGGCGGGCATGCCGGTAGGCAACTGGCGCGATGCTTTGGAGATGGCCGATTGCACGTCCTGCGCGGCGGCATCGATGTTGCGTTCGAGCGCGAACTGGATGGTGATCTGCGTGGAGCCGAGCAGGCTGGTGGAGGTCATGGAGTCCACGCCGGCAATGGTGGAGAACTGCCGCTCGAGTGGCGTGGCTACCGAGGACGCCATTGTTTCGGGGCTCGCGCCGGGGAGGCTCGCGGTGACGCTGATCGTGGGGAAATCGACGTTCGGCAGGTCGCTCACCGGTAGCGTGCGGTAGGAGATGATGCCGAAGGCCAGCAGCCCAGCCATCATCAGGGTAGTGGTGACGGCGCGCCGGATGAAGAATTCGGGAATGCTCATTGGCCCGCTCCCGCGTTCGCGGGCGTATTCGCGATTTGCACCTCCGCGCCGGGAACCAGCCGCGACTGGCCGTCGGTGACCACGGTCTCGCCGGGTTTCACGCCGCTGGTCAGAGCCTGTTCATTGCCCTGCGTATGGCCCATCACCACGGTCCGCATCTCCACTTTCATGTCCGGCTTCACTACGAAAACAAACTGGCCGTTCTGCCCGGTCTGCACGGCTTGCGATGGAACCAGGATGGCGTTCTGCTGCACGCCGACGGTCAGCAGCACATTGACGAATTGGCCCGGCCACAAACGATTGTCGGTATTTTCGAAAGTGGCTTTCAGGCGAATGGTTCCGGTGGCCTGATCCACGGTATTGTCAGCGAAGGTCAACTTGCCGTGCATGGGATGCGCTTCGTCGCCATTGGCGAAAGCCTGCACCGGCAGATGCTCGGCCAGGCGCCGCTGGATCGCTTGAAACTCACGCTCGGGAACGGCAAAGGTCACATAGATGGGATGGATCTGGTTGATGTTCACCAGGGACACGTCGTTGGCTTTGATGACGTTGCCCTCCTTCACCAGGACATTGCCGGTGCGCCCGTCGATGGGCGAACTGATGTGGCAATACTCCACTTGGAGCTTGGCGTTGGAAACGGCGGCGCGATCGGCGGATAGGGAGGCATCCAGCGCCTTGAACGTGGCTTGTTTCAGCTCGTATTCCTGGCGCGCAACTACGCCCGCCTTGAACAGCGCCTCGTAACGCTTGGCGTCGGCCTCGGCGTTGGCGGCGGTGGCGGCGTCCTTCTCCAGATTGGCCTCGGCTTGCTTCACGGCCTCTTCGAAGGGGCGGGGATCGATTTCAAAAAGTCGCTGGCCCTTGTGGACCATGTCGCCTTCGGTGAAGTAGGCGTGCATGATCTGGCCGGCCACCATGGCCTTGACGCCGATGGTGGAATAAGACTCGACGTTGCCGATGGCGCGCAGTTCCAGGGGAATGGTGCGCATGGTCACGGTGGCTACAGTGACGGGGATGGCGGGACGTTTGGAAGGGGCAGCTGCTTGTGTTGCCTTCTGTTGACACCCTACTGACGCCAGAAGTATCGCCAGGATCGCCGCGGCCTTAACCAAAACGGAAGCTCCTCCCATTGAAGACGAGAGCTTCCGGATGGAAGCCCCATACCCCAATTATCGCGAATTCAGGTAGGCGATGAGATTAGCCATTTCGGGCTGGGTGAGTTGCGGCCAGGCGATGTGCTTCCCTTCCATCTGGCGCAGCATGGCCGGGCCGTGACGCCACAGCACCGAAACCATCGTGATGGAGGAGTATGGCTCGGCCGGCTTGGACAGCGCCGGCGCGCCGGAGGAACGATCGTCATGGCATACGGCGCACTTCTTCGATTGGAATGTCTTATGACCGCGTCCCGGATCGCCGCGTGTGGTGAAAAACTGCTTGGCCCAGACGTAGCTGATGAGCTGCCGCCATTCGTCTATGCTCAACTCGGGCGGCGGCTGGCGCATCTGTGGCGCATGATTCCACATGGCGGCGGCAACATCGGTAAGCGTGGCGTCGCCCAACTTTGTCTCCAGCGCCATTTCTCCTTTGTGGCAATCCGTGCAACCCTTGGCCCGGAAGACGGGTTCGCCCTGCTCGGCCGTCGGCAGCAGGATGAAATGCTCCTGGTTTCGCGTCTGAGGCAGGTTCTGGACGTATACCAGCAAATCGGTCAGATCCTGGGAGGTCAGGCGAGGCCAGGGGATGTTGTGTTCGGCCATGGCACCGCGCATCTGTTTTTGGTGATTCCACATCTGTTGGATGAGCAGGATGGGGGCGGCCAACGATCCCCAGTGCTCCACCGCCGGACCGATTCCGTTGGCGCCGGTGAGGGCGTGACACTCGCTGCAATGCTTGCTTTGGAAAAGCTGCTTGCCGCGCTCGGCTTCACCGGGCTTTTCGAAGTAGCGAGAGGCGTAGAAATAAGCGAACAGGTCGGCCGACTGGGCCAGGGTAACCTGAGGCACGGGGATGTTCTGCTTGGCCATGTTTCCCCACATCACCGGCGCATGGCTCCACATCGTGGCCGCGATGCCCGCGGGCGTGTAATTCCGGTCCAGGCGGCGGCCCAGGTCGGGGGCTCTTCCCTCGGCAGCGCCCTTAGCACCGTGACAGTTCACGCACAACTGAGTTTTGAAGAAATCGGCGCCACGCCGGGCATCGAAGTCGAGCGAAGCGGCAAGCAGGCTGGACGCGAGGCCAAAGGTGACGATCAGGGCTAGAAAGCGGAAAACGACTCTGTGCATGAACAAGGTTCTCCTAGCCATAGCAGATCACGCTCCGAACGAGGTGTTCTTCAGTTTATCAAGGACTTAGGCGCGGGCTTTGCTCCTCGATGCTGGGTGAGGACGGCGGCAAGTGGGTGAATTGACTCAGCCGGGGATCGCTTCGGGGCAGGCGAGCACGTACTCGCATTAGGCTGGGTCGTGTTATGCCTACCATTCAAACGCCGGAAGATATCCCCCATGCGCTCAAGACGTCCGGCTCGCGAGGCTGACGCTGGGCTTCAGCAAGAAGTGGACGAATCTGCGCAGGCGCTGCATTTCGCCTGGTACAACTTCTGCCGGAATCGCTTGATTTTGTCTTTTTCCACAGGTTTTCCTACGCTAGTATCGTAGAAGATATTGATTCTACAGTGGATAGACTTGTGGAAACAAAACATTCATATGCTACTATGGTTTTGACGACTCCCCGGCCCTCAACAAGCCGGTTTGGGTGGTCTATATGACCGCCCTTCAAACGTCCCAAAGTGGTCCGCTACCTCGCCCTTACCACGGCAGCGAACCATAATCTACATCGACGGTTTCAATCTGTACTATGGAGCCTTGAAGGGGACGCTCCACAAGTGGTTGAACCTGGATCGATACTTCGCGCTGCTTCGACCGCACGATGACATCCAAGCCATTAAGTATTTCACGGCACTTGTGGATGGTCCCGCTCGCTCACGTCAAGAGACGTACCTGAAAGCGCTAGCGACACTTCCGCTCGTCGAAGTGATTTTGGGAAAGTTCAAAAAGAAGCGAATGCACTGCAATGAGGCTTCCTGTACGCATACTGGCAATCGTTTTTTTGAGACCCGTCGAAGAGAAGCGAACAGATGTCAATATAGCGGTCTCAATGTTGGATGACGCCTACCAGAATACCTGCGATCAGTTGGTACTTATCGGCGGGGATTCGGATTTGGTTCCAGCGGTGACCATCATCCGAGTGCGGTTTCCCACGAAGAAGGTAATAGTGTACGTTCCCCACATCAGCGTGACTCGTGGCTACGCTGTAGAACTTCGCTCTGCCGCGACTGTCAACCGTGATCTGCCATTGCACCTATTACCCAGGGCGCAATTTCCAACCAATGTTGCGGATGGATCTGGCGGCGTGATTGCCAAGCCTCCAGCTTGGTAAACCGTGCATACGCATATTCAACCAACAAAACCCTCCACCATCACCGTGATACCGGTAGTGGCTCCAGGTTGTGTTGCTAGATGCCTATGATGGTGTCGTACAGTTCACCGTCATCATTCTTGCGTCGAAAGACTATCTCATTCGCTTTCAGATATGTAACCGCGTGCTTGCAGAGCTTGCGCTGCCCACAAAGCATGAGCTATGTTTCTGTGACACGCCTCGACGACAAAGCGAAGCAATTTGAAATCGAGGTTCCTTTGACACTGGTGGCTGCTGCCTCCATGAACAGTGAATGGCAGCTCTCGCACTAGTTCCGCCAGCGGTGTTTAAGCAAGTTCTAGAGTATCTCGGTTGGACTGCCCTCGCAGAAGAAGGCGTGTACAATTGGACGATGCACAAGGATGGAGTTCCTCTAACGATCCCCAAGAAGGGGAAGCTCATATCGCGGGCATTGCTAGAGGGTTGCCTTGCCGAAGGGATTCTAACGCCAGGTGATTACTTCGCCGCTCTGAATGCCATCGGGTTCAAGTTCTAGCCGTCCTGCATACTTAACCAACACAACCTGGAGCCACTACCGTGATACCAACATGGTATAATTATTCACGGAGATGAATAATTATACCGACAGCACCCGTGTCGGCATTGTCGGCTTTCGCGGCTACAGCGGGGCGGAGTTGATCCGCATTCTTGAACGGCACCCGCGCGTCGAGGCCGTTCTGCTGGAACACCGGCAGGATTCCGAAGACGCGCCGCAGCCGATGCAGGCCAAGCGGCATACTCGTGTTCCATGTTCGCCCGCCGCAGTAAAGGCGGAGAGGCTGGCGCTTGTTTTTCTTGCGACTCCCGCCGGCGTCTCCATGGAGCTTGCGCCCGGCATGCTCGCCGCAGGCGCCAAAGTGGTGGATATCAGCGGGGCATTCCGGTTTTCCGATGCCACCACGTATTCACGCTGGTACAAGGAAGTGCACACCGCGCCGGAGTTATTGGGTGAAGCCATCTATGGATTGCCGGAGTTCTGCCGGGAGCGTATCCCCGGCGCACGGCTCATCGCCAATCCCGGATGCTATCCGACCGCCGCCAACCTGGCCATCCAGCCACTGGTCGCGAGCGGAGTCATCGACCGCGCCGCGGGGATCGTCTGCGATGCCAAATCCGGTGTCAGCGGTGCCGGTCGCAAGCCAAGTCTCAAAACCAGCTTCTGCGAAGTGACCGCGAATCTTTCCGCCTACTCGGTTCTGGATCACCGGCACGTGCCGGAAATCCTGATGGTCTCCGGGCTCAACGAACCAGAGCTGAGCTTCACTGCGCAACTGCTTCCCATCGACCGCGGGATTCTGGAGACCATCTACTTCCGCGCGCCCCGCGTGGGCAGCGCCGAGGAGTTGCTGGACATCTACAAGTGCCGTTATGCCAACGAACCCTTCGTCCGCCTCTACCAATTGGGCACCCTGCCCGACATCCGCGGCGTGGACCGGACCAATTTCTGCGACATCGGTCTTCGTTTCGATCCAGCCACCGGGCGCGGCGTGGTAGTGAGCGCGATAGACAACCTGGTGAAGGGCGCTGCCGGGCAAGCGGTGCAGAATATGAACCTGGCGCTCGGCTTCGGGGAATCGGAAGGGCTGCTATGAAGGCGCTGATCAAAATCGGCGGCACGCTGCTCGATTCGGCGGAGTCGCGCAACCGCCTGGCGGCGGAGATCGCCGAGGCCATCGTGAACGGACTGCAGGCCGTGATCGTGCACGGCGGCGGCAAGCAGATGACGCGCTTCCTGGCGGAACGCGGAATCGAGAGCCGTTTCGTGAACGGCCTGCGGGTCACCACGCCAGAAGTCCTGGACGCGGTCCTCAAGGTCTTTGCCGGATCGGTGAACCAGGAACTGGTGAGCGCATTCATCGCCGCCGGCGCCTCGGCCGTTGGATTGTCCGGAATGGACGGCTTGATCACGGAAGCGACGCTGCTGAGCGAAGAACTCGGGGCAGTGGGCAAACCGGTCCGCTCGGACGCGCGTCTGCTGGACCTTTTGATCGAAAGCGGATACCTGCCCGTGGTCGCCTGCGTGGCCGGGGACAGGCAGGGCCGGTTCTACAACGTGAATGCCGATCAAATGGCGGCCTCCGTAGCCGCGTCTATTCAAGCCGAAAAGCTTGTGTTTCTGACGGACGTTGAAGGCGTTCGGGGGAAGGAAAACACCGTGTACAGCGCCATTCAAGCGGACGAATGTCGGACATTGATAGAGAATCGAGTCGCCACTGGCGGGATGCAAGCCAAGCTCGAGGCAGCCATTGAAGCACTCTTTGCCGGCGTGCGCGACGTGGTGATCGCGCCCGGTGCCGTGCCGGGCGTCATCGAGAAACTCCTTGCCGGTCAAGCGATTGGGACCAGATTGTTGGCCCTGGAAAACCGGGTGGCCCGGCATGACTAGCTTGAGCCCGCCAGCGTCCTCGTTCCGGCCGGATCTTGCCCAACCGGCCATCCGGAAGGCGAATATGGGTGACATCCAGGCCCTGCTCCAGCTCATTAATGGGTACGCCACGGATGGCATCATGCTCCCCAGAACTGAGTTTGAGATGTCGGAAAATATCCGGGATTTCAGCGTTGCATTTGCGGGATCGCAGTTGGTAGGATGCGGCGCTCTGCACTTCTACACGCCTACCTCAGGCGAGGTCCGTTCCCTGGCGGTGGATCCTTCCATCAAGACTCACGGCGTAGGAAGGCGGATGATAGAAGCCCTGGAGAAGGAAGCCGCGGAGAACGGTCTCCACGCCATCTTCGCCTTCACCTATGTCCCGGATTTCTTTCGTAAGATGGGATTCAAAGAGGTCGAACGCGGCGAGTTGCCCCTCAAGGTATGGAAGGATTGCTTGCGTTGTCCGAAGTTTTCATGTTGTGACGAAATTGCGATGGTGAAAGCGCTGCGGCCGCATCCAGTCCTTGGAGCGGCGAGGGAACCCGGTACCACTCTGGTTCAACTTCCGCAGCTAAAACAAATCCCTCGTTGAAAGAGTTTGTAGGCAATCGCCCTACAAAAAACACCCACCCGGCTGCGAAAGTCCTTGAATTCCGCTCGCACTTATCTTACATTCACTTAGGACGTGACGTTGCAGAGGGGCCAAAATGGCAACCTTTCTCCGGAACGCAACGAGCCGTCGCGGGGACGGTCGTTTCTGTGTCCGGCATACTAGCGCGCGGTTGGCGGCTGCCTACCGTGATGCGCAGCGGGAGTAGCCATGAAAACTCCCGAACGGATGACTTTGGGAACGCCAAGGGGACCGGTGCGTCGAGTGCTGGACCGGATTCGGGCGCTCACCGCCGCAAATGCTGCGTTGAAGCAGGACGTGGCGGAGCGTAAGCGAATCCAGGAAGAAACGAAAAAGCAGGCGGAAATTCTGCTGCGGATCTTCGACCATATCCCGGTCATGCTGAGTTTCGTAGGCTCGGACGGGCAAATCAACCTGGTCAATCGAGAATGGGAGCGAACACTCGGATGGTCGCGAGACGAAATCCGCACCAAAGAGATCGACGTTTTCGCGGAGTGTTATCCGGATTCCGAGTATCGGCGGGAGATGCTGGACTTTATTGCACAGGGCGAGGCGAGGTGGCGGGAGTTCAAGACCCGGGTTCGGGATGGACGGGTGATCGATACCTGCTGGGCAGTGGTTCACCTGTCCGATGGAACGCGCGTGCGCATCGGTACGGACATCACGGAGCGGAAGCGCGCCGAGGAGAAACTCAGGCTGAGCGAAAGGCAGCTAGCCGAATCGCAGCTTCTGGCCCACATCGGAAGTTGGAACTGGGACATCCGGACAAATGCGTTGACCTGGTCGGAGGAGACTTTCCGCATCCTTGGACTCGACCCGAAGACCTTTCATCCGACTCACGAAGCGTTTCTGGAGCGTGTTCACCCGGATGATCGGGGCCCCATCGCCGCCGATCTGGAAAAGGCTCTAAAGACTAAGGAACCGGTGAGTTACTACGTTCGCATGACTCGCTCGGACGGAGAAGTGCGGACTCTTTGTTGCCAGGGACGGGTGGTTGCCGATGAGCAAGGCAATCCGGTGCGAATGTTCGGATATGCACAAGATGTCACTGCACAACGATTGGCTGAGGAACAACTCAAGAGTTCCAATGAGAAACTGCGGGCTCTCTCCGAGCGCCTGCAATCGGCGCGAGAGCAGGAGGGAACCCGCATTGCGCGCGAGCTTCACGACGAATTGGGATCGGCGCTCACCACTTTGAAGTGGGAGCTGGAGGCTTTGGAACCCTTGGTGCTGCAGGACCCATGCCACATTCCGGCGATCCGGCCCCGGATTGAAAGTATGAAGAGACTGGCCGACGCAACTATCAATACCGTCCGCAGGATCGCGTCGGAGCTGCGCCCGAGTGTTCTCGACGAACTGGGTCTGATGGAAGCCATTGACTGGCAGGCACAGCAATTCCAAGCCCGAACAGGAGTGGTCTGCGAATGCAGTGGTTACTCCGGCGATCTCCGGCTGAGCAAAGAGCAATCCACAGTGGTCTTCCGGATCTTTCAGGAGGCTCTAACCAATGTCCTCCGGCATGCGCAAGCAAAGCGGGTTGAGGTCCAGGCTGAGAACGATGCCAATGGCTTCGTTTTGACGATTCGGGACGACGGACGGGGAATCACCGAGGAAGAAAAAGCCAGCGCTTGCTCCCTCGGCCTTCTTGGAATGCGGGAACGGGCTCAGGCCGTGGGTGGCAGCATCCATATTGCCGCGAGAAGGGGGCATGGAACCGCTTTAACCGTGCGCATCCAGATCCCAACGCCGCAATGAAACGCATACTCATCGTCGACGACCATGCGGTGGTTCGGGACGGAATCAAGAAGATTCTCAGCGAACGGATGGGCGATTTGCACTTCGGGGAAGCAAGCACCGTTGCCGAGGCCCTGA
>DASQGY010000243.1:0-26254 GCA_035632375.1 Bryobacteraceae bacterium
ACAGTCAGCCTGTTTCCGCGCAGACGATGCGTTGACGACAGAAGAATTCTTGTCGCGCGAAACAGGTAGACTGTCCCCGGTTTATTTGCGCGCGAACTTTTGCAACTTACCACTAGCGGAGATGGTGTATCTCATCGAGAAGGCCCGCATTCCGGCGAGCGCTCTCACCGGCGTTCATTCCGCGCCCTCCCTACCCGGGTGCAAGCACGCCGCACAACCGGCTTACCGCACGCGGCATCTCCGACGCTTTTGTACTCCCGTAACCCAATATCAGACCCTGTCGTGAGGCCGCACCCATATAGGCCGGCAATAGGGGCCAGAGCCAGAGTTTCTGTTCTGCGGCGCGCGCGGCAACCTGGCGATCGTCTGACCCGTCCGGCAGCATGGCGACCAGATGCATGCCGGCTTCTCCGCCCACCACTTCGAGCGAAGAGCCGAACTTCTTTCGAAGAACCTCCACGAGAGCGCTTCGCCGCTCGGCGTAGAGCAGCCGTGTCCTGCGGACATGGCGAGCGAAATGACCTTCCTGGATGAAATCGGCGAGTACGGCCTGGTAGAGATGCGGCGGACAGAGATCCGTTGCGCGGCGGACGGCGATGAATCGATCGATAAGGTCTTCGGGAATCACCAGGTAGCCAAGCCGCAAGGACGGAAACAAAGTCTTGCTGAAGGTTCCAATGTAGACCACTCTCGAATCCCGATCGAGCCCCTGCAAGGAAGCGATGGGCATGGATTCGTAGCGATACTCGCTGTCGTAGTCGTCCTCGACGATCCACGCTCCGGCGTTTCGCGCCCACTCCAGAAGTTGGAAGCGGCGGGAGGCGCTCATGGTGACGCCGAGCGGATACTGATGAGACGGGGTTACCCAGGCAGCCTGCGCTTTGCGGCACAACCGGATTCCGGCGGCCACGTCCAACCCCTCGCCGTCCACCGGCACTGGAATAAGATCGCAACCAGCCAGCAGCAACGCGGATCGCATGAATGAATAGCCAGGATCTTCGATCCATACGCGGCTACTGGGATCGAGCAATACCCGCGCGCAAATGTCCAGCGCCTGCTGGGAGCCGCTGACCACCATGATCTGCCGGGCCTCGCAACGCACCGCCCGCGCGGTCCTCAAATAGGCAGCGATGGTTTCACGAAAATCTCTCAGCCCCATCGGTTCGCCGTAGTTGAGCGAGCCGATGTGTACCTTGCGGCCATGCCGCGCCAGCAGGCTGGACCAGGCTCGAAAAGGAAAGTGCTCGAAAGCCAACTGGCCCACGCTGAACGCTCCGGAACCATAGAGCCAGGGTTCACTGTGGGGCGGCGTGACCAGGGCGGAACGCCGCGAGGGGAGCCTTGCTCCCGAACGGGCGGCAGGCACTCTGGTGGCGTGACGCTCGCACGAGGTTAATTGGTCGGGCAAAGAGCTGGACACGAATGTCCCCGCGCCCGTGCGGCTTTCGAAATAGCCTTCCGCCAGAAGCTGGGCGTAGGCATTCAGCAGCGGAATCCGGGAGATATGCAGCTCGGTGGCGAGCGCGCGCGTGGACGGAATCTGTTGGCCGGAACGCAGGTTGCCCTTCACGATCGCGTCGCGAAAGCCATCGTAGATTTGCCGGTGCATCGGCCGCGCCGCCTTTCGATCAACAGCAATGACGGGCGGAAAGGCTCTGGAACCGGTCTTCACCTTTCGATCATAGTGGTCATATCGAATTCCGTGCAAGCGGTCATTGTACTGGACCACCTTGTCTCGCAGACTGGAATGAGATGAGGTCGACAGGATGACTGCGCTCCGGAACACCGTTTTCTTGATTTTGGCGGCATTGCCGGCCCGCTCCGCGGATTGGAACCCGCGGCTTGCGGCGGAGTATCTGGACGCGAGGCAGCAGGCATGGTTTGCCTGGCCGGCAGCCAAGGCTCCCGGCGGGACGTGCATCTCGTGCCACACGGGAATGACATACCTGCTGGCGCGCCCGGCCCTTCGCAAGGCGCTAGGGGAACTTCAACCGACACAGTATGAGAAAGATCTTCTGGATGGGCTTCGCGCGAGGGTTGACAAAAGAGAGGGGAAGGACTTGTTTGCCGCCTTTGCGAAAGAGCCGCTCGCCTCGGAAGCATTGGGAGTGGAATCGGTTCTTGCAGCCCTCTTCCTGGCCCGGGAGGATAACGGAGGACGCTTGAACGCGAAGGCGGAGCTGGCGTTCGACCGCATGTGGAGTTTCGAGCAGCGGGACGGCAAGGAAAAGGGCGCATGGCCGTGGTTCGAACTCGACTTGGATCCGTGGGAGACCACGGAGTCGCCCTTCTATGGCGCCACACTGGCGGCGCTAGCTGTGAGCGCGGCTCCAGCTTCATACCTCGCGAGGCCGGACATTCGGAAACATATTGATGAACTCACGGCATACTTGCGAAACGGGCAGGATGGCCAGCCGCTACACAACCGGCTGATGTTGTTATGGGCTTCTTCGGCGATTCCTGGATTGTGGACGCAACCGGCGCGCTCGCGCTTGGTGGAAGAAGCTTTTGCAAGGCAGCAAGCGGACGGAGGATGGACCCTTGAATCGCTCGGACCGTGGAAGGAGCGCTCTGGGGCGATGGTCGCGGCCGGCAGCAACAGCTACGCAACCGCGGTGGCCGCGTTGGCGCTGGAACAGGGAGGAGTCGCCGCATCGGACCCGCGAATGGCCAAGGCCCTCGATTGGCTCAGATCGCGTCAGGACAAACGCGGCGGCTTCTGGGCTGCGGGCTCGATGAACAAGCGCTATCCAGCGGGATCGATGCAGGAACTGTTCATGCAAGATGCCGCGACAGGATTCGCCGCGCTGGCGCTGGCTACTGCCGACCAGCGGGCGATGGCCGTGAACTCCAGCCAGTTCTAAGAGGTTGCTGGAAAATGTTCCAAGGCCCACAAGGCTGAAGCTTGTGCCACCACTCATTGACAAGTTACCGCGCAAAGCTGCTACAAACTCTGCTGTGTGTCGGAAATGCAGAAAACCCACCCACCGGCTAAAGCCTTCCTATCCCCATAAAAGTGGTCATATCGAATTAGGCATAAGCGGTTATTGCACCAGACCAGCTTGTACCGCAGACTGAAACCAGATTGAGGTTAGTCGCGGCGGCCCACGCCTGCGATGTGGACTGAAACGTGCGCTCTTGAGTAAGGCTAAATCGAGTCTTGCTGTCTCCTCGCGCGTGGGCCGAACTGGGGATGTCGATCAAACAGAAAAGGGGTTTTACGATCATGAAACAGGTTTCCAACCAAAGCAGGGCGGTGCTGGTGCTCGCGCTACTTAGCATCGGCATGGGGAGTGCGTTCGGCCAAGCCACAGCCAGCGGCACGATTCAGGGCACGGTCTTCGACCAGACGCAGGCCATAATCACCGAAGCCAACGTGGTGGTCACCAGCAAAGCGACCGGTGAAACGCGTGCGACGATGACCAATGAATCCGGCAACTACCGGTTCGATCTGCTTGCCGCCGGTGCATACGCCGTGAAAGTGTCGAAGCAGGGATTCGGTGCGATCGTGCAGAACGTTGAGCTGCTGGTTGGCCAAACGGCCACGGCAAATGCGACGCTCACTCCGGGGTCGACCAGCGAAGTAGTGGAAGTGACGGCGGCGACTCCGCTGGTGGATCTCGGCAAGACCAGTGTGAGCCAGAACATCACGCCGACGGAAGTGGCGGAGCTGCCAATGGTGGGACGCGATGTGGCCAATCTTGCTTACCTGGCGCCGGGAGTGAAGGCCGCCATGTCCTACGACCCAACCAAGAATCGCTACGCGATTCTTTCCGTCAACGGCGAGAACGGCCGCAATGTGAACGTGACCATCAACGGCGTCGATAACAAGGACAACACTGTGGGCGGTCCGGTGATGCAGCTTCCGCTCGAAGCGGTGCAGGAATTCCAAATCAGTACGCAGCGGTTTTCGGCGGAAAACGGCCGCTCGGAAGGCGCAGCGATCAACATGATCACCAAGCAGGGGACCAACGCTTACCACGGGTCGGTGTTCGGGTTCTTCCGCGACACGGCATTGAACACGGATGAGAAAGTACCGAACGGCGACGGTACATCGTCTCCCCAGCACCCCGATTACAGCCGGCAGCAGTTCGGCGGATCCATCGGCGGGCCGTTTATCAGGAACAAGCTATTCGGCTTCTTTGCCATCGAGCGCGAGCGCGAGAATCAGGGACTGGCGGAAGGCACCTCTTCGTTTAACGAGCTTACTCTGGCCAAACAGGGCGGGCTGGCCGCGCAGCCGTCGTCGGTAATACCGCGTCCGTTCTACGAGACACGCTACAACGGCCGCATGGATTGGACCATCAACAGCAGGAACACCGCTTATCTCAGCTACAGTTCGCAATCGAACAACAGTTTGAACGATCAGTCCGACGGCACCGGCGATCTCACCAACGGGAATTTCACCACCAACCAATTGCAGGTGGCGAACCTCACGGTGAACTCCATGCTTTCCAGCAATACGGTAAACCAGTTCACGGCGGGTTATCAGTACTGGAATAACCTGATCGCCAGCAATATCAGTGCGCCTCTGGTGACCTTTCCCAGTGCGTCGTTTGGAACCAACACCAATGTTCCGCAGCAATCGTTCCAGCGCAAGTGGCAGTTCCGGGACGACATCTCGAAGACCATCGGCAAACATACGCTGAAGGCCGGCGCGGATTACATCTGGAATCCGGTGGAAGGCGGCTTCTTCGAGTTCAGCTCGACGCTGGAAATCGACTTCGGGGCCAACCCCAGCCAGATTCTCGGCAACAAGGCGGCCTATCCGCAAGGATTTGCCACGCCGGGTCTAGTCACAGGAATGTCTCAGGCCAACGGCAATCCATATTTCCTCATTGCCACCAAGCAGCTTGGCCTTTATTTCCAGGACGACTGGAAAGTAACTCCCCGCCTAACGTTGAATCTCGGCCTGCGCTGGGACAAGGACTACAACATGATCGGTCTCTCGGACGTGAAAGCGAGCCGCACGTACCAGGAGCTGGTGGCGCTCAACAGCCCGATTTCAAACCCGTACGTCAGCAGGTTGCCGCATGACGATAACAAAGACTTCAGCCCGCGCATCGGTTTCGCCTACGACCTCACCGGCAAAGGCCAGCACATATTGCGCGGCGGATTTGGGCTCTATTACGGAAACGTGTTTCAGAATATTCCACTGTTTATGGAACAGATGAGCAATCCGACGGTTTTCCAAACGGTGTTGAGCTTGTCGTCACCGAGCGATATCGTGACGGGTACGGGTATTCAGTTGGGGAACTGGCGATATGGCGTAGATCCGTTGCCCAAGATTCCTCCGCCGTCTACGCAGCTTGCATCGGGCAGCGTAGGGCGTTTGATGGACCCCGACTATCGAAACCCGGTCACTGAAGAGTTCAATGCCGGTTATAGCTGGGCGCTGAGCCAGAACTCGGTTATCGAGACCGAGTACACGCACGTTCTCGGTTTGCACCAGAACAAAACCATCAATATCGACCAGAAGGTGCCGGTGAACGGATCGTGCTGTACTCGTCCGCTGGATGCCGCATTTACCGCCTCTGGCCAGCCGCTGCTGGCGAGCGTTCGCGATGAGCAGGCGATTGGCCGCTCGCACTATGACGGCATCAATTTCATCTACCGCCAGCGGATGACCCACAACTTTTCGATCAACGCAAAT
Source organism: Bryobacteraceae bacterium (assembly GCA_035632375.1). Lineage (GTDB taxonomy): Bacteria > Acidobacteriota > Terriglobia > Bryobacterales > Bryobacteraceae > Palsa-89. The sequence continues at coordinate 5,654 of DASQGY010000243.1, forward strand.
TACACGCTCGCGTGGGCCTATTCTTTCGACGGAGGCGGAACATCCTTCCGCAACTCTCCCAGGCTTTCGACAAACCCATTTGCCAGCTATGAATGGGGTCCATCGCCCAACGATGAGCGCCATCACGTCACCATCAGCGGGATCGTGAATCTGCCGAAGGGATTGGAACTCGCGCCGATCCTGCAGTACGGTTCTGCCCGCCCATATAATCTGACCAACTCGGCAAACACGCTCAACACAGGCGGAGGGACGGGGATTGCCGTGGTGGTTCCTTCCAACGATCCCACCAACTATCGCGCCTTCGCGGGCAATAGCACAGGCGCCCAGAACTGTTTCTATGGCCTGCACGGGGTTTCGCAGTCGTGCACTATCGCGAATTACGACCCGCTGCGCGGCGATCAGTTCTTCGAGCTCGATTTGCGGCTCGCCAAGAACATTCGCATCGGAGAACGAATGAAGCTGCAACTGATCGCGCAAGCGTTCAATCTCACCAATCGCGCCAACTATGGCAACAGCTTCGGCAATAATATTGCTAGCGGTACGACTTTCGGCCACCCGATCGACTTCATCAACCCGGCCAGCACGATCGTTCCGAGGTCGCTTTGGGGCGAGTTCGGCGTACGCTTCAGCTTCTGACGACGTTGTTGACAAGTTTCCAACACTGATCTAATGGTTAACGGCTTAAACCGAGGTGTGTTTGACTGCTACAATCTCGGATATGTGGATTTACGCACAATCGACCGGAAGTATTTCGAGAAATGGCGCCACAGCCGGCCAGGGTTATTCCGGATTCGGCGGGGGGAAGAACAATCCGGCCATGCAGGCTGTTGTTGACGTCGGCCCTATCCCGCAAGGACTTTATCAGATTGGACCGCCGCACGATACTACAACGCATGGGCCGCATGTCATGGACTTGACGCCCGCACCGGGGACCGACACTCTGGGCCGCGACGGTTTTTTGATTCACGGAGACTCGATCGAACATCCGGGTGCTGCATCCCACGGTTGTATCATCTTGGGCCGCGATCTGCGGGTGAAGATCTCCGGGAGCGGCGACGGGCAGCTACAAGTGGTGGTTTGAGGTTGTGGGGCAGGATGGCATCCTGCGCGCCGGTTGGCAACCGGCGCTGGACGGCCCTTTTTTTAAGCGTCGGAAAGGCGGGTTATCAACCCGCCGCAGGTTGCCAACCTGCCCCACAAGCCAGCAGTGGTTGTCACGGTAATGTGCGAGACTCAATAGTTATAAAAATCAGTTTGTTGGCACATGCTGACAAGTTGCCAACATGAATTAGTGTTTGCTACCCCGGCGGCCTGGGTTTGCGCGCAATCTGGCGATCAGGTACCAAACGATGGCGACATTGATGGCGAAAACCGCGACTTTCGCGGCGGTGAAATGTTCGACTAGTTCGTATATTTCCAGCGGGAGGAATGCCGCGGTGGTGATCACGGTGAAATACTCAGCCCAGTGTTTTCGCAGGAGCAGGCCGACTCCCTCGGTCAACAGGAGCGCGGCGTAGAAGAAGGTGCCCGCGCTCAGCTCCTTGAGCTGCTTTGGCGTCACCGCGAAGATTTTCGCCAGGACTCGATGAATGAAGCGGTTGTCGGGATCGACGCGCAGAACATTCACCCAATGTGTGACTGTTTCGGCGATGTCCTTGTGGACCAAATGGAGAGCGCCCACGCCGACGATGATGAGCAGGATGGCCTTGGCCAGCTTGAACGAGCCGATCAGTAGCAGGCCCGTTGCGCCGGACTCGTGCGATTTTTTGGTTTTCATGATTCCCCCAGCGCCTGCTGATACGTGCGCAGAAAGAAACCATCGGTCATCCCGGCTATGTAGTCGCACACGATCCGGTGCAGGGGCGTGCGCGAGAGCGACTCGACGTAGCTCTCCGGCAGCGCTTCCGGATGAGCGACGTAAAAATCGAATAGGGCAGCCACCATGCCCGCCGAGCGGCGGCGCGCTTCCACCATGGCCTCGGAAAAGTAGACGGCGTGATGCAGAAACTGCTTCAACGCGCGATTGGCGGCTTGTACCGCCGGTGGAAATGCAGCCAGGCGGCGCGGGTGTGCGCGAATCTCCTCAACATTGGTGACGCCGGCGGACTGCACCGCTTCCGCCGTCCCCTGGATCAGACCGGAAACCAATTCGTCGACCAGGGCGCGCACCACTTCCTGACAGCGGTCGCGGTCGGTGGCGCCGGGAAACTGGCCCTCCGCTTCTTCGTATTTTCGATTGAACTCCGGTACCGCGGCGCGCGCGTCGTCGATTTGCAACAGGCGCGCGGAGAAGGCGTCATCCAGGTCGGCGGTGTTGTAGGCGACCTCATCGGCCAAGTCGATCAGTTGCGCTTCGAGCGGCGGGCGCAACCCCGGCAGGTACTCATCCAGCGCCGGATTCTCACCCTTTTCGAAATCGCGCGAATGCTTGGCGATTCCCTCGCGCACCTCGAAGGTCAGATTCAGTCCGGGGAAGCGGGCGTAACGGTGCTCGAACGACTCGACGATGTGCAGCGCGTGCAGGTTGTGATCGAACCGTTCGCCGAAGCGGCGCATCTGGCGATCCAGCTCTTCTTCGCCGGCGTGGGCGAACGGAGGGTGACCGATGTCGTGACCCAGCGCCAGGGCCTCCGTCAGATCTTCGTTCAGATCGAGCGCCGACGCCACGGTGCGGGCGATCTGCGCGACTTCGATGGTGTGGGTCAGACGGTTGCGGAAATGATCGGAGACGCCAGCGGGGAAAACCTGGGTTTTGTTTTCAAGCCGCCGGAAGGCATGGCAATGGATGATGCGATCCCGATCGCGCTGGAACTCATTACGGTAGGGGTGCGCAACTTCGGGATACCGCCGGCCGCGGCTTTGGGCGACTGGAAAGCGCAGGCAGCCCGGCCCGTTCACTTCGGTTTTTGCATCTCGGAAAGGATGTTGATGGCAGCGCCGCTGATGTTGCTTCGCGGGTTGCTGCGCAGGGGCTCCAGCAGCTTGCGGGCTTGCTGGGGATCGGTGGGGATCAGCAACTCGGCCAGCGCGATGGTGGCCTGTTCCTTGGAAACCAGCACTGTGGGATGGTCGATCACGGACTGAATCAGCTTTGCTCCCTCCGCGGTCTTGCCCTGCGAAGCATAAAGCTGGGCGAGCGAGAGCTTCGCGAGCGAACCGTATTGTTCGTTGCCGGAATCCACCACCGCCTTGAAATTCCGCTCGGCCTCGGCGGTGTTTCCGTCATCGGACGCGTTGACCCCGAGTGAAAACCGCGCCACCGCACCCTCGTCCGAACCGGGATACTTGGCGACGATATCGCCGAACGCCTTCACCACGTCCTTACTGCGCTCGGCGGCCGTGGCATAGACCTTGATTCCGGGGTTAGCGGAAGCTCCGACGTTCGTGTTCGCTATCTGCATGGCGTCGCGGAGCGCCTCTTGCCGAGCCGTGTGCTGATAGTTCCGGTAGATGAAAACAGCGACCGCGATCAGGATGACAGCGGCGCCGGCACCGCCCCAAAGGATCAGTTGCCGGCGGTGTTCGGAAACGTATTCGACGCTGTGCTGAACTTCCAGCGCAAAGCGATCGCTCTTCAGTTCTTTACGGGTAAGCCTATCCACAAGAAACCTCTAGAAGGGGAAATCTCATGTTAGCACAGAGTGGTTTCAGGCCGTAAGCCAGACACGTAGGTCAAGTGAAGTTCTCCTGGTTCGTCCGAGAAACTTGTGCGCGTTCTAAGTGGTGTGAAAACGGCACTCGACGAACATGCAAAGGTCCATGAAGGCGTTTGCGCGCCAACTTCTGCGACTCGGCACTAGAGGCATATCAGTTTGTTCGCAAAATCGCCATCGTGCGAAGTTCCTAGAAAGCCGAGCAAGTAGTACAACGATTCACTATTATACTTCCGCTAGAAGCTCTTCTCGGCCTCGGTGGCCGGCTTTGTCAAGGCGATATACTTGAACTAATGGCAACCGTGACCGAGATAGGTAGTCTGATCTCTCGGCGTCCTGACATTCGCGGCGGGCGACCGTGCATCGCTGGGACCGGTGTCTCAGTTCGCCGAATCGCTCAGTGGCATAACACGGGCCAGATTCCGGAAGAAATCGTGCAGACGTTCGGAGGTCACTTGTCGCTTGCGCAGGTTCATGCAGCTCTCGCCTACTACTACGCCAACCAAGAAGAAATCGACGTAGACTTGGCAGCAGAGGACCGCGAAACTGAGGTTTTGGAACGAAAGCACCGGCGCTGATCCACCTCGGTGAACGAAATCAAGCTCTACTTCGACGAAGATGCGATGCATAGTCGTCTGGTCACGGCTCTTCGTTCCCGCGGTATCACCGTCGTCACCGTTTTGGATGCCGGTCTGGCTGAGAAGACTGACGGGGAACAGTTGGCCTTTGCCACGACACTCGGGTGTGTCCTCTACACGTACAACGTTTCCGATTTCTATCGGCTTCATTCGCAATGGTCAGTACCGGACGTGAGCACGCCGGCATCATTCTAGCCCCGCAACAGCGTTTCACGGTCGGTGAGCAGTTGCGCCGTATCCTGCTTCTGCGCGCGACCACCACTGCGGCGAGTATGCGGAACCAGGTGGAGTTCCTATCCAATTGGGGGTGTGCATAGGGCGACTGTCTCAACTGGGCGCGCATTGTGATAGCGGCTGTCCTAGTTTGCGCCGGAAGACAGCCCTACACGATGGGCTGCTGCTTTGGGTCGAGGCACCGGCTGTCGCTACTGAGAATGTCCGGGAACCCATTACCGATGGCGGAAAACAGTGAAAAACCGGAGAACGCCACGGTAACCGAAAGTCCTCTGATGCAAACTAAATTGCTGGGCTAGGCTACAACCCGCCCGCCAGCGGCTCGGTTCAACTGCGTTTGGAAACGGCTTTATTATTCAGCCGTGGCCGATCCCTCTCGGCGAGGCGCCTGCGCAAGTCCCGAACGACTTCCCGAACCTGTTCTTCACACCAGACAACCGCGTCAAGATGCCTCGGCTCCATGGTCCAAGCTACACGGTCACGTATCATCTTGAACGGCTTGTCCGCGGGCGACGCAACTATGTCTAAGATTCCCTTGTCACCTTCTGACTTGCTCTTTCGACATTGCCGTAATCAAAACATATCATGTCAGCAAGATTGGCAATGTCTCCGAGAAAATCTGCTGGGGCGCCCGGTGCCGTGTAAATGAGGCCAGCCCTAATTTCGAGTCGGGCGTATAGTCTCAAGACGCGTTCGAGGTTGAGAATTGCGGTCGGGGTTATCTTCTTTGGATCGATCACGAAGTTTCGTTGGAACGCAATGCCTTTCTTAACCGAACCGCCTCTGAAACGCTTTAACATATCGACTGTTTGCGTTCAGAATAGTTCCATAAACGTCGCTGTCGGTCCAGTTCGCGAATGCTGTGGCGTCGCCAGCCTGCGCCATAGTAAGTACTTTGCTTGAACCCCTAACTGACGTATACTAATGGATTAAATCCACCGTGATCGGAGATACAGTGTGCGATTAACCACAAAGTACCCCTGTGTTTCTACGATACTGGCAGCCATGTTGTGCGCGGGAGCGCTTTCCGCGCAGACCCGGCAATCCACGGGACAATTGCTCTCCGGAATGCCGCCGGTCGGCAAGCCCCTCGCGAACGCGACCGTCACGTTGTACTCGGCGGGTACGGCGAAAGGCGCGCAGGCGTCCCAGATCGGCCAACCCGTGACAACGGATCTGAACGGGAAATTCACGCTGTCCTCCACCTGTCTGGCGAAGGGTGGCGTGCTGTATCTGATCGCCAAGGCCAGTTCGCAAGTGGTGCTGGCGTCCGTGTTCGGCGAGTGCCTGCCGGAACGGATCGTCGTCAATGAGCGAACTACCGTCGCCACAGCTTTCGCCATGGCCCAGTTCCTGGCGCGCGGCAATATCGCGGGCCCCAACCCTGGCTTGGCGAACGCCGCGGGCACACTGCGCAACATGGTGGATGTCACTACCGGCGGAGTCGCGAATGTGCTGGGCACGTATCCCAACGGCACGTCCACGGTCACGATGTACGAGTTCAACTCGCTTGCCAACATTCTCGCCGCATGTGCGCAGGACAAACCGGCGGGCTCCTGCGAGACTCTTTTCAAGGACGCGCCCGCGGCCGACACGTTGGAAGCGGTGCTAACAATCGCACACTTCCCCGGCGATAACGCGCAGGATTTGTACGACCTATCGAAGCAGAACTCCACCTACCAGCCGGTGATCGCGGACTACAATCCGCGCCAGCAGAAACTCAGCCCATTCATACCCACGGCTTGGACTATCGCCATCAAGTACGTCGGGAACGGTCACGAGTTCGACGGCCCGGGCAATATGGCGATCGACGCGGACGGCAATATCTGGGTCACGCAGAACTATACCTATGCCAAGCCCACGCATGGAGAACATGCACCCGGCCGGATCCTGACCAAGCTGCTGCCCAACGGGCAGGATGCGCCGAATGCGCCGTTTAAGGGGGGAGGATTGAAAGGTGCGGGCTTTGGGATCACCATCGCGCCCAATGGGCACGTCTTCGTAGGCAACTTCGCCGGAAAGACTCTCTCCGAGTTTCAGGCCGACGGAACGGCTGTCTCGCCGGTTACCGGTTACACAAATACGAACATCGGCAAGGTGCAGGGCATGCAATCCGACCCGTGTGGAAATATCTGGATGGCCAACGTCGACCATGGAGGCGTTGTGGAATACACTCAGACGGGCACTTTTGCGGCAGCGACAGCTCTTCCCGCGCAGTGCTGCACTACATTTGGGATTACCGTCGACAATGTAGCCAACGGCGTGTGGGTTGCCGTGACCAACGATGTGACTGGAGTGGGCGCTTATCCCGGCGCTGGCCGCAAGATCAGCATGGACGGCGCGACATTGTTGGAAAGCATTGGGAATATGGACCGTCCCTTCGACGTGGCGGTGGATAGCGGCGGCAACGTCTGGTTCACCAGTCTTACCGGCGGCAAAGTGTATCTGGTTCAGGGGACGTCGCCGTTCCAGAAATTCTACGGCGGCGGCAGCATCAAGATGCCGTGGGGGCTGGCGATCGATGGCGACGATAAGGTGTATATCGCCGATTTCGGCGGCGAGGGGGTCACGGTTCTATGCGGCACGAAAACCGAGAAGTGCCCGCCCGGACACAACCAGATCGGCGATTCCATTTCGCCGTCCGGCCAGGCGTACGGACACGGCAGCGGCGCGCTGATGCGTCTGACCGCAGTAGTGATCGATCAATCCGGAAATGTGTGGGTGGCCGATAACTGGAAGACGATTCCGATAACGCTGCCGAATCCGGGCGGCGACGGTTTGGTGCAGTTCGTGGGTTTGGCCGCGCCCGTGGATGCGCCGATGATCGGGAGGCCGCGGCAGCCGGGTACTCCGATTCCGGCGTGTCAGGCGGGGCAATAGGGCAGGAACATCGACAGCCTCCGCTACGGCTTTAGTTGGAGTTTCGGCCGGGGCGCGGATTTCCACACTACCGCGCCTTTCGTATCGATGTAGGCAATCCCGTCCGCGGTCATCACTAAGGCCAGGTCATGGTCGAAATCGGCTGCGGAGAAATACTGATTTTTGATTACCAGATTTCCACTTCGGTCGAGGTAACCATACAAGTCATCGACCTTGATTCGCGCCAGGCCGCAGGAAAATTTGTGAGCCTCCTGGTAGTTGCGCAACGGGAAGGCCGGATGTTCCTTGGCGTCGATCCAGCCCAGCAGATCGTTTTCAGTGGCCAGAGCCAAGCCCTCGGAAGGCGGCTCGATGGCCCGGAGCTTGCGCTTATCCACCGGGAGTTCCTTGCCGCGGACATCGATGGCGACCCATTTCACCCCATCCTGAACGTTCGCCTGGCCGCCTTTGAAATTTTGCGCGTCATTATATTTCGGAGGGATCGCCCAGTTTCCGGTGGCGTCCTTGAAGCCCCAGGTGAAGCCTTCCTTCACCCGCAGACGTCCGTTGGAAAACAGATCCGCGTTGTTGAGATGGGCGCCCATGGAGATACGAATAATAATTTTCCCAGTGCGATCGAAGTAGCACCAATCGTGATCGAGACCGCCCACGGGCAGATCGGCGGGGTCGTCCGGAAATTCGCCGGCCGGCATGAATTGCGGCGGGATCGCGATCTTGCCGTTGACGTCGACAAATCCGTAGGTGGTCGGCAGCTTTTTACCCGATGCGTCCACGCGGTTGTTGGCCTGGACGCGCAACAGCCCCTGGTGAAACTCGCCGAGCACGCGATACGGGATATCGGCGATCAGCTTTCCTGAGGGGTCGATCAGCGCGTACTTGTCGCCCTGCCGGACCACCGCGCGCGAACCGCGAAACTCGCCCGCGCTGTCGTACTTGGGATCGATCACGACCTTGCCGGAGAGGTCAATGTAGCCGGACACCTGCCCGTCGGTGACGCGAATCCTGCCCTCTTGAATCTCGCCAACCGCGGCATACTTTGGAGCGACGACAACGGAGCCGGTGCGGTCGATAAATCCGAACTTGTTCCCCTCGCGAATCGGGTAAAGATAACTGTTGGGGCGCTGCGCGGGCGCAATTAGCGCACCGAGCCAGAGAAGGACAGCCGCTCCTCGCCAGGACATGCGGCCAGTATACTGCACGTGGGCACTATGGCCGACTTTCACGCAGCGGCAGGTGCAGGTCATTCAGCCTTGCTAAGACCGATGCCGCTGCTCTACGTTAGATTAGTTGTGTTCTCATGTTCCGACTGACAATCCTGCTGTTCGTGGCCGCGGCGTGCCGCGCGCAGACCATCAATCCACTGGCCGGCGATCCCAAGGCCGCCGAAACCGGCCGGTGGACATTTCGGATTCTGTGCGCGCCTTGCCACGGGATCCATGCCGACGGGGGCCGGGGACCCGATTTGACGCGCGGAGCTTACTCGGCAGGCGATCAGGATAAGGATTTGTATAACGCAATCGCCAGAGGCATACCGGGTTCGGAAATGCCGGCCTACGGCGACCGGTTGGACGCGGATGCGGTCTGGCGCCTGGTGTCGTACGTTCGATCCGTGGCGCGACATGACGCCGAGATTGTCCAGGGAGACGCGGCAGCGGGCGAAAAAGCTTTTTGGGGCAAGGGTGGCTGCGGGCAATGCCACCGGGTTGGCAGCAAAGGCAGCGGCATCGGTCCGGATCTGACGCGGGCCGGCCGCCAACGCAGCCTCCAATACCTGAGAGCATCGGTCCTGACTCCCAATGCGGACATCACCCCGGGATATGGGACGGTCAAAGTTGTTCTTAAAGACGGCAAGATTATCTCGGGCATCGAAAGAAGCATCGACAATTTCTCCGTTCAACTTATCGATCTGAATGGCCGGTACTTTTCCTTCGTGCGGGAAGATGTAACTTCCATGGCGAGGGAGCCACGGTCGCTGATGTCGTCTTACGAAAAATTGTTCACGCCAGGCGAGCTAAACGATTTGCTGGCGTACCTGGTCAGCTTGCGAGGTAGCCGATGAAACTGATAGTGCTCGCTGCTCTTGCCGGCGCGATCGCCCTGGCTCAAAACGATCCGGCTTCGTGGACCACGTATGGGAAGAATTCCCTGGGTTGGCGCTACAGCGAGCTCGATCAAATCAACACCAAAACCGTATCGAAGCTGGCGGTCCAGTGGATGTACCAGACCAACGTGCCCGGGAAGAACGAGACCACTCCTCTGGTCTTCGATCGCATGATGTTCGTGACCGGGCCGAACAATTTTGCCTGGGCCCTGGATGCGCTGACCGGGCGGCTGATTTGGTCTTACAAAAGCGCGCCTCAAGGCGGATTGAATCTGTGCTGCGGTCCGGTGAATCGTGGGTTCGCGGTGAAGGGCAACAAACTCTTCAAGGTGAACTTGGATGGCACGCTGTTGGCGATGGATTCAACATCGGGCGCAGTTCTTTGGCAAACAGCGATGGAGGATTACAAGAAGGGCTACACCGCGACTGCCGCGCCGTTGATGGTGAAGAACCTGGTGGTGAGCGGCATGGCGGGGGCTGAGTTCGGAACGCGCGGATTCATCGACGCCTATGATGCGGAGACCGGCAAACGCATGTGGCGATTCTACACCGTACCAGGCGAGGGAGAACCTGGCGGCGACACCTGGACAGGCGATACATGGAAACGCGGGGGAGCGGCCACCTGGATCACGGGGACTTACGATCCCGATACCAATCTGATTTTTTGGGGAACCGGCAATCCTGGCCCGGATCTCAACGGCGAGGTGCGCCCCGGTGACAACCTATACGCGTGCAGCGTGGTGGCGATTGACGCGGACACCGGGAAACTCAAGTGGCATTACCAATTCACGCCTCACGATGTGCACGATTGGGACGCGGTGGCGGATCCCATCCCCTTGGACCTGACGCTGCATGGCAGCCCAGTAAAAGCTCTGATGCAAGCCAACCGGAACGGCTTCTTTTACCTGCTCGATCGCACCAACGGGAAACTGCTGAGCGCGAAAGCGTACACGAAAGTCACCTGGGCCGATGGCATCGCACCGAACGGGCGCCCAATTACGATCTCCGGCCAAGACCCCACCGAAGAGGGCAACCGGACGTGTCCGGGAATGGGCGGCGGTCACAATTGGCAAGCCACGGCGTACAGTCCGCAGACGGGACTTTACTATTTCACATCCACCGAGCGCTGCATGTTGTTCTACAAAACCACGCAGGAGTTCGTGGAGGGGCAATGGTACCAGGCGAGCACCGTGGGCAGGAATGAGCCGGGAGGCGGGCGCATTCTCGCGCTGGATCCAAAGACCGGGAGTACGGCGTGGCAGTTCGACACCATCAGCCCTCCCACGGGCGGTGTGCTGGCGACCGCCGGCGGCTTGGTGTTCGCGGGCGACGCGGAGGGCTACCTGATTGCATTCGACGCAAAGAACGGCAAAGTGCTGTGGAGATTCCAAGCGGGCGGAACCATCATCGCGCCGCCTATCAGTTACGCTCTGGACGGCCGCCAGTACATCGCCGTTGCGGCAGGACAGACGATGGTAACCTTCGCACTGCCGAAATGAGCGCGCTATGAAGAAACAACTTTGGATTGCGTTGCTGATCGCCACGGGTGGTTTATGCGGACAAACATTCGACATCGTACTTTCCCACGGGCGCGTGATCGATCCCGAATCGGGCTTGGATGCCGAGCGAAATATCGGCATCCTGGGCAAGAGCATCGCGGCCATATCCAGCGCGCCACTTCGCGGCCGCGTGGAAGTGGACGTACGGGACCTGGTGGTGTCACCCGGCTTCATCGATCTTCACTCGCACGGCCAGGACGACGAGAACTATCACTACAAGGCGCACGACGGCGTCACCACGGCGCTGGAGCTGGAGATTGGTGTTTCGCCGGTGGCCGAGTGGTATCAAAGCCGGGAAGGCAAAGCGCTGGTCAATTTCGGCACAAGCTCCGGCCATGTTCCGGCGCGCATGGCCGTCATGCACGATACCGGCGTATTTCTTCCTCGCGACGAGGCGGCCCATCGCATCGCCACGGATGAAGAAACGCTTTCGATCGTCAATGCTGTCCGGCGCGGCTTGGATGACGGCGCTATCGGCATCGGATTCGGGATCGCCTATGTTCCCACCGCGCCTCGGCAGGAGATCTACCGCCTCTTTCAATTGGCCGCGGAACGGCGCGTGCCGGTGTTTGTGCACATGCGCGGCGGAGTTCCCAATGAGCCCGCGAGCGGCGCGATTCCAGCTCTGCAAGAAGTGATCGCCGATGCCGCGGTTACGGGCGCGTCGCTGCACGTTGTGCACCTCACCAGCGTTGCGGCGCGTTTGACGCCGATTTGTTTGCAGATGATCGAGGGTACGCGAAAGCATGGCATCGACGTGACCACCGAAATGTACCCCTACACGGCGTCGGCGTCGCGCATCGAGTCCGCGATCTTCGACGATTGGGAGAAAAGGACAGGCTATAGTTATCACGATTTGCAGTGGGCAGCCACGGGCGAGCGCCTCACGGCGGAGACTTTCGCCAAGTATCGCAAGCAGGGCGGATCGGTGATTAGCCACACGCTGCCGGAAGAGGCGTTGCGGGCCGGTATTCAAAATCCAGCGGTGATGATCGCCAGCGACGGCCGCTTGACCGGCGGCAAGGGGCATCCCCGTAGCGCCGGAACGTTCGCCCGCGTTTTGGGCGTGTATGTACGCGAGCAGAAGTTGCTCTCTCTCACGGAAGCCCTTCGCCGAATGACGTTGATGCCGGCGCAGCGGCTGGAAGCGAGTGTACCGGCCATGCGCAATAAGGGCCGCATCAAGGTAGGGGCCGACGCAGATCTGGTAGCTTTCGATCCGGATCGGGTTATCGATAAAGCGACGTTCGAGAATCCAGCTCAATATTCCGAAGGCATTCAGCACGTCCTGGTGAATGGAGTGTTCGTGGTGCGCGAAGGGAGCTTTGTTGCAGATGTGTATCCTGGTGTCGGACTGCGGACGAAGTAGACTGGTTCGGTAGTGGGGTCAGCTTCCGAGATCAGTAGGAATCCGAATGAATTCGAGAACGCCAACGGTTTTTGACTTAAGCCCCGCCGAGAAGCTTCAACTTGTCGAAGACCTCTGGGATGACCTTGCATCGACACCGGAGTCAGTGCCGGTCCACGATTGGCAGAAGCAGGAACTCTCACGTAGGAAGGTGAATCTCACGAAGAACCCGGCTTCTGGTTTGGCGTGGGAAGAAGTGAAGCGCCACGTCCGCGCGTCGCATGGTTCAGGGTATGATCTTGAATAACTGACTAGGAGAGCCGATGTCAAAGACAAGCATATTTTCGCGGCGGAACTTCGTTGCTGCTTCAACGGCGATGGTGGTTGGGGCGACGCACTCTCACGCCGGGACGACGAAGAGTTTTTCAGAACTGGAAAGCCGTCTGGCGCGGCGCGAGCTGAAAGACATCTTTAAAGAAGACCTGCCGACGCCCTGCATGGTGGTGGACCAGGAGATCTTCGAATCCAATCTGAAGAAGATGGCCGAGCACTGCACGAAGACGGGCATTCACCTGCGTGCACATGTAAAGATTCACAAGAGTACCGAGATCGCCCGCCGGCAGTTGGCGCTCGGCGCCATTGGACTTACTTGCGCAACCGTGGCGGAGTGCGAGTTGATGGCTCACGCTGGATTTAGCGGGATACTGCTGACCCGGCAACCCACCAGCAAGAACAACATCGCGCGCGTGGTTGCGCTGGCCAAGCGCGATGCCACGTTCGGAACGGTGGTGGACGATCCGCAGGCTGCCGCTTGGCTTCAGGACGCCGCGGGCGCGGAGAACGTCAAGTTGCGAACCGTGGTGGACGTGTATGCCGGCCTGTCGCGTCATGGCATTGAAGCCGGAAGGCCAGCGCTCGATTTGGCCAAGCAGGTGGATTCGTCGAAGAATTTGAAGCTCTACGGGATCATGGGTTACGCCGGCGCAGCCGCCCACACTCACGGGTTTGAAGAACGTCTGAGGAAATCCCGGGGCGATTCGTCGGGGATGCTGGAGACCGTAGCCTCGGCTCGCAGCGCCGGGTTACCTGTCGAAATAATCACTGGAGGAAGCACGGGCACCTACAATATCGACTCCGAGCTCAAGGGCCTGACCGAGTTGCAGGCCGGCTCGTTCGTGTTCATGGACACGCTCTACCGGCAGATCGGCGGCAAGAACAACCCGGCCAGCTTCGACGACTTCGGCTCGTCCCTCACGGTTCTTTCGACGGTGATCAGCAAGCGCCATCCCGGACAGTGCACCATCGATGCCGGCAACAAGGCCTTGTTGAAGCCGACGGATGAGGTGAAGGGCCGGCCCCACGTCAAAGTAGAAAACCAAGGCGCTGAATATGGGCTCCTGGTTTGGAAAGATGGGGAGCGAGATTTCAAGATCGGCGAGCGCGTGGAGATCTATCCATCAAATCTGGACATGAGCACCAACGTTTATGATCGCTACTATGTGACCCGCGGAGAACGGGTGGTGGACGTGTGGCCGATCATGGGGCGGTCCGGAGCGGCGCAGCGTTAATATGAGCCACGATCGGCTGGATGCCTAAGGCGCGAATCGACGGATCGAGCCCGGCGGGCAGCGCGAATAGGATTTTGTTGGATCGAGTGTGCAAAAGGCCTCCTCCGTCGCTATGCTACAGTCTTCGAAGTGCGTGTTCGCTGGCAGTAGCTATTTCCCTGCCGGAGAGTCCGATGAGGAGACTACAAAGTCGATTCACCGCTGCATGCGGTTTGTACTTTCTCACGGCGCTTCTCGCGCTCTCCTCGCCAGTATCAGCAGCCGATAAGTCTGGAACAAAAGTCATCTTGCTAGGCACCGGAACGCCCCGTCCGTTCCCCGATCGTTCAGCTCCGGCGACTGCGATCATAGTTGAAGATCGCGCCTATCTGGTGGACTTCGGTCCCGGCGTAGTTCGACGTGCGGCAGCGGCCGCGGAGCGAGGTACATCCGCACTGGATCCGGCAAGAATCACGGTGGCTTTCGCCACGCATTTGCACTCCGATCACACGGCCGGTCTCCCTGATCTGATTCTGACCCCGTGGGTCATGGGACGCACGCAACTAGACGTCTATGGGCCTGTAGGAACGGAGGAAATGACGAAGCACGTACTAGCGGCGTGGCACCAGGACATCGAGATTCGGGTTAATGGGCAGGAGAAGCGGCCTCCGCAAACTGTTCACGGCCACGATGTGCAACCTGGAGTTGTGTACAGAAATGACAAGGTCACGGTCACAGCGTTTCCCGTACCTCATGGTGGCTGGCCGCAAGCATTCGGCTATCGCTTCGACACGCCCGGCCGCTCAATCGTCATCTCAGGCGACACCAGTCCGGGTCCGGAACTGGAGTCACAATGCCAAGCCTGTGATGTCCTTATCCACGAGGCCTATTCACCGTCGTCCACCGTGCCGAGCATGCCAGACTGGAAGACGTATCGCGCCAAATACCACACCTCCACTGAACAACTCGGTGAGATCGCCAGTCGCACGAAACCTGGACTACTGATCGTCTATCATGTTTCCGGACGTGGCTCTGGGCCGGGCGGTCGTACGCCAGACGAGCAATTGCTTCAGGAGATTCACCACAAGTACCACGGCAAAGTTGTTATTGGCCAGGATCTAGACGTTTATTGACATCGCTGATGCAGGTGGACCTAGACCCGCGCCTCGCTCAGGCGTATGTCCGCCGGTGTATAGGGAGGCCCAACAGCCAAGAGAAAAGCTTGAGAGAATTGCGCCGCATCCGACTCTACATCAGTGTGAAAATCGCCTTGGACCATCAATGCCCGGTGTGCGGCTCCCGGGATCTCCGTCAATCCAGAAGAACCGGCCTACTGACCGCTGTGCTGCGCCGGCTCTCCATCGAAATCGGCCGATGCCGCCAGTGTCATCACCACTTCCTGCTGCCGCGAACGGAGCAGAAACGCGACCGCCAACGGCTTTCGACTACTGCTGCGGCGCACTAAGAAAAGCTGCGGACGGCGGAAGCTTCGTCTTCGAACACTTCGAAGACGGTGTAGAGCTTGGTGATCTGCAACAGATCCTTGACGCGCTTGCTCAAGCCCAACAGCTTCATTTGGCCGCCATGATTGGTCACGGTGGTGAAGCCGGAAACCATCTCGCCGATCCCCGAGCTGTCGATATAAGAACAGTCGCTTAGGTTGACCAACAGGTGCTTGTCGCCCTTGGTGGCCAGGTCGCGGATGGTGTCCCGAAAATGGCTGGCACCTTCCCCGAGGGTAATTCTGCCGGTGGCATCGATTACGGTTACGTCGCCTACTTGGCGGGTAGTCAGTTTAACGCTCACGAATTGGAACCTCCTGCATTTTTCTAGAACTTGATTAACTGGCCTTGGCCAGGTACTTCACCATTCTTACTTCGGTCCCGCCAGGGTGCGCCCGGCGAACCTCGAACTCATCGACGAACGCCTGCATCAGCAGCAGTCCGCGCCCGGATTGACGGAGCAAATTCTCTTCCGCCAGCGGATCGGGCAATGCACTCATATCAAATCCCTCGCCCTCGTCGGCGATCACCACCGTCAAGCGGTCATGCGCCTTGGTCACCGACAGGTGCACCTTCTTGCGGGCGTTGTAGCGATTGCCATGCACCACGGCATTCACCATGCTTTCCCGGACCGCCATGCCGATCTGATGCAAATCCTCTTCCGGAAAACCGATTTCCTGTGCGTCATGCAGAACAGCCGCTTCCGCGACCTCCACGCTGTCTAGATTGGAATCGAGCAGCATTTTCCGTTCTGCCATAGGTTCGCCCGGTCCACAGCGTGGCCAAGTCGAATGTTTACAATAGAATACTCGGAGTGGTTCTGTCAACAACGGCTGGCACGTGTGAGCGCGCTACTCCGCTCTCAGTATACGCACCGGGTCGACGCGGGTGACGCTTCTGGTGGCGATCCAGATGGCGGTCAACGCGATTAGCGCTAGTAATAAAGCGGCCGAGCCGAAGGCCCACGGGTTTGCGGTTTTTGCGGTTTCCATGAAATGTTCGATGACGCGGCCCAGCGCGATGGCGGCGGTGGCGCCAACGGCTACTCCGGCCAGCACGGGCATCAGGCCTTGCCGCGCGAGTAACTTCCTGACGCTCGCGGGCGACGCGCCCACCGCGATGCGCACGCCAATCTCGTGCCGGCGCTGAGTGATGGAGTAGGACGCAACTCCGTAGATTCCGATCACCGCCAGCAGCAGCGCGAATCCGCCGAAAAACAAAACCGCTGTGGTGTAGAATCGCGGGCGCGCCAAGTTGTCGGTCAGGCGCTGATCCAGCGTCTTGGCACCGAAGACGGGCACGTCCTTATCCACCGATTGAATCGCGTCGCGGCAGATGGCCAGATAATTCTCGGGCCGTCCGTTCACGCGCGCCACGAAGGTCATGGAACGTCCCACGAAGTCCATGGAATTCCCGCTCTGTTCGTAGCGCAGGTAGATTTGCGGCGCGCCATTGTCGGATGGTCCGCCATAGCGCACGGTACGGGAGATGCCGACGATAGTCAGCGGCTTCGCGGACCAATTGGAAGTCACTTTTCGTCCAAGAAGCGGAGCGCCCTCACTGGCGGCGCGCACGAAGGCATCGTTCACGATAGCCACTGGCTCGGAGTCGTGGGTGTCGGTGGCCGTGAATTCGCGGCCGGATTCGATCTCGGTGCCCATGGTGCGGAAATAATCAGGAGTCACCGGCAACATGGCCGCCCCGCGCACAGACGCGCCGGAGTCGAGCGTGAACTTACCGTCCATGTACGCGGAAGGTTCCAGCGGCAGGAATCCGGTGGCGGCGGCGGACTGGACACCGGGCACGGCGCGAAGCCGGTCGAGCGCCTGGCTGTTATAAGAGGCCATCTGTCTGTCGGTCACGTATCGAGTCCCGGCGAGCGAGACGGTCAGCGTGATCACCTGCTTGGTGCGGAATCCCAAATCAGTTCCGAGCAGTCTCAAGAAGCTGCCGCCCATGGTGAACGATCCGGCCAGCAGCACCAGCGTGAGAGCCACCTGGAGGCCGATGAGCGCCCGGCGAAAATGTCCCGCTCCGGGCCCGTGGGTCCCCGGCTGATGACTACGAATCAGATCCTGGGAGGGCTGAAAGCGACCGATCAGCCACGCGGGGATGACACCAAACGCGATTCCGGTGAGGACGGCGATCCCTACGGCGAATCCAAGCACGCGGCCGTCGAGGACGGTGTACTGCTGCGCTGTGAGAGTGCTTGGTTCCACCGACGAAGCCAGCGTTGCAGCCCAACGGGCCACCATGATGCCCGCGGCTGCCGCTACCGAAGTCAGGAAAACGCTTTCGGTCATCAACTGCTGGACTAATCGGGCGCGGCTTGCACCCAACGCGGCGCGGACCACCAGTTCCTTGCGGCGCTCCGCTACTCGGGTCAACAGTAAATTGGCGACGTTAGCGCAGGCGATGAGCAGCACGAATCCTACGGCGCCCATCAAGACTAGCGAAGCTTTGATCACGGGACCGGCCAGTTGCTCGCGCAGAGGAATCAGACGGGGCCTGGTTGCTTCCGGGCGGTTCAACCACTGACCAGGGTCCAGATTCCGGATCTCGGCTTCATGCCGGATCTCGGCTTGGTACATGGGCGCAGCTTGCGCGACGGAGAGACCGGGCTTCAGCCGTCCAAGCCGGACCCAGGATCTCATGCCGGTTTTCGGGATCTTCGCCGAATCGAAGACGGTTGGAGTCCAGAGCGACGTTCGTGCGGGATAATCGAAGCCTGGACGCGCCACGCCAACGATCACGAGCGGGATGCCATTCAGGCGGATGGTGGATCCTAATGCATGAGGATCGCCCCCGAAAGCCTGCTGCCACAGCGCATGGCTGATGATGGCGATTCCGTCCTTTCCGGGGACTTCTTCGTCTTCGGTGAAGGCGCGTCCGAAGCTTGGTTCGCTGCCCAGCATGGAAAAGAAGTTCGCGGACGTTTCGGCTACCATGATCCGCGAGTGTTCCGCGGCGGTGAGGTTCATTTCGGAGGCCATGTAGAGGGAGGCGTTCTCTAAGAAAGCGCTCTGCCGTAGCCAGGCGTGGAAAACCGTGGGCCCACCCTGCGAGCCGATGGGAAAGCCGCGCAACTGGACAATCCGTTCCGGCTCGCGGAAAGGCAGCGAGCGCAGCAGTACCGCATTCATTACGCTGAACACGCCCGTTGTTCCGCCGATGGCCAGCGCGAGCGCGGTGATGGCGAGGGCTGTAATCATGGGCCGGCGCGCATAGGTCCTGACGCTGTAGCGCAGGTCGTGCATCAGCTCGCGTGCGATTTCAACTGGCGCGGTCCGCGCGAAATCGTAGAGAGTGCGCAGCCAGAATCGGCCTTTGCCTGGGGCCTCGCGATAGTCGTCGCGGAACTGAATTTCGAGGGGCTTTTCGTACTCTTCGCGGAAACGCGCCGGGTAGAGCTTCAGGAGAAAACGGTAGAGTTTCGATGGATCCGCCATGGCTGGTGTTCCTTTCAGGCTCGGGCCGGGAGCCCGAACTCGCGGTCCGCTATCTTCACCAGCGCGCGCATACGGGCCGCCTCCGCCTGGACTACCAGCCGGCCGAATCCGGTGATGCGGTAATAGCGGCGGCGTTCGTCGTCCAGGTGTGGATCAGGGCGTTCGTCGGACTCTTCGATCAAGGCGAGATCCAGCATTTTGTTGATGGATCCGTAAAGCTGCCCCTGGCCGAGATTGAGCTTGCCGTTGGTTCGCTTGGCGATTTCGCGCTTGAGCGCATAGCCGTGCCGCTCGCCTTCGCCGAGTGCGAGGAGCATGTGAAATACGGCGGGCTTCAGGGGAAGCAGGTCTTGTGGGAGAGGTTGTGTGCGCCGGGACATACTAGTACAATTATAGACATAGTATGTCTGGAGCTGGGGATTATGTCAAGAGCAGCTGTGTAGCGTAGGCAGAAGTTCACGCGCGAAAAACGGGGGACTGCCTACCTGTTTCCCGCGGCCAGAAATCCCCGGTCGTCAACCAATCGCCTGCGCGGAAACAGGCTGGCTGTCCCCCGTTTTTCGCGCGTGAACTTCTTCCAGCTTCATACCGCCGGCCTACACGGCGCGCCATTTAGCCGGGCGTTGTGAGTTCAGCCATAAGGCGCGCCCGGCCGCGCTCCTTCACTTCCTCGGCGAGTTGCCGCATGGATTCCTGCGTGATGATACGGCCTTCGCCACGCGCAAGGGACGCCTTGGCATCGTCAAGTGTCATCAGGAATTCGGCACGACGGCGCTCGCGATCCTCCCACAGTGCAAGGGCCTCTTGCACCACGTCCTCCTCGTTGTGCAGACGGCCACTTTCGACAGCGCGTCAGGCAAACGCCTTTTGACCTGGAGTAAACCGTACGTCCATTGCCTTCAGGTTAGAAATAGTCTTCGCGCGTGTCAAGTTTACCAGTGACGGATGCCGCTCCAGCACAGTTGGATTCCTAGCGAGATGAGCCACAACGACAGGGCGGCACGTAGGACACGCTGCGGGGCTAGGGTGGCGAGATAGGTGCCCGCGAATGCGCCAGCCAGGCCGCCGATTACCAGCCGGGTGAGGATTGCCGCGTCGTAGTTGCCGGCGGTGAATTGAAATCCGCTGCCTACGAGGGAGACGCAGAGGCCGAAGAAGAGGTCCGTGCCGACTACTTGCGCAGCGGTCAGCGGGGTCATGCCGAGAAGTACCAGCGATCCTAGCGCGCCGGCGCCGGCGGAGGAGAAGCCCACTTCTGCGCCGATGGGTAGCGTTATCCAGGGGAGCCAGCGCGTGCGGTCGGGAATCGCTGCGCGCGTGGGGCGGGCCCATAGCCGGTAGAGATTGAGCGCGGCCATGATTACGATGGTGGAGCCAAGTACGGCGTACAAGATGCTTTGGCTCGTCGGGGTGTTCAGCTTGTCGAGGAGCAAGGATCCGGCCAGGACACCGGGCAGGCCGCCGGCCAGCATGTAGCCCAGGACGCGGAAATCCACTTGCTTGCGGTAGAGTTGCATCGGCACTACGAACAGCTTCACGGCTACGGCGAAGGTCAGTGCGGTTCCTACGGCGTAGGCGGGTGCAACGTTGAAGAAGAGGATTAGGACGGGGGCGGTGATGATGCCCGCGCCTACGCCGGTGATGCCGATGGCTACGGCGATTAGGAATCCTAGGATAATTTCCATGGCAT
>DASQGY010000244.1:0-25233 GCA_035632375.1 Bryobacteraceae bacterium
CATACCTTTTCAATAGGGTTCCGCTTGCGGGAAACACGCGGGCTGTCCCCGGTTTCCCGGTTTTTCGAGGAAACATGCGGGCTGTCCCCGGTTTTCCCTCGGCGCGAACTACTCCTTGGCCTACTCCTACCGTTTATGGCGATCGTCGCCTCCGCCCATCCCATGGGCAACTTCAGCGTCAATCATTACGCTCGCTTTCAGGTAACCCGGCACGGCGTGGAATTGCAATACGCGCTCGATCTCGCCGAACTCCCCACCTTCGATCTCCTTCGCTCCTGGAAGCTGGAACGGAACAGTCCGCGCAGCGCGCTCGACGCGAAGGCGCGCGAACAGGCGCAAGCTTGGGTGAGTGAACTGCAGATCGCGGCTGACGGCAAACCAATCCATCCAAAACTGACAAATGTCGATCTGGTGATCGCGGATGGCGCCGGCAATCTTCCGGTGCTGCGCATCACCGCGCGCGCGCATCTCGACTCCACCGGCGGCACTCTCTCCTACGAAGACCTGAATTTTCCGGATCGCGCGGGCTGGAAGGAGATTGTCATTCTAGCGGACGATGGCGCGACCTTGCAGCGCGCCAGCCAAACCAGCAAGGACGTCAGCAAAGGTCTGACGCAATACCCGCCGGACCCCACCGTAGCCCCTCCTCAGGACCTCCGCGCTGAATTGAAATGGTCGGTGGAGCGGCCGATTGTCGCCGAGAGCAAGGTCGAGCGCAAGCCCACCGTGATCGCACCGCTTCCGCAACCAACTCGCGCACCCGTGGGACCGCCGCCTGCAGCATCGACACCCGCCGCCGCTTCTCCCGGAACAGTGGTGCGCGGCGATTTCCTCTCCCGCTTACTGCATGAGCGCGAGATCACGCCCTGGATGATCCTGGTGGGGATCGCTGCCGCCTTCATCCTCGGCGCCGCTCATGCACTGACGCCGGGACACGGCAAGACCATCGTCGCGGCATATCTGGTTGGATCGCGCGGCACGTTGAAACACGCCGTCTTCCTGGGAGGCATGGTCACCTTTACGCATACCATCAGCGTCTTCGCGCTCGGCCTGGCCACGCTGTTTCTGTTCCAGTACGTGATGCCGGACAAAATCGTTCAGGCGCTGGGCGCCGTCTCCGGCCTCTCCATCGTGGCGGTCGGCGCCTGGATGGTTGCGAAGCGCCTGAAGGCAGTGCGCCATCAGCACATGCACGAACACCATCACGAACATCACCACGAACACCAGCACGAACATCACCATCACGATCATGATCATGACCATCATCACCACGATCATGCTCACGATCACCATCACGGCCCCGGCGGCCATGCGCATGTCCCCGACGAAATCTCCTGGGCTGGATTAACGGCCTTAGGCGCGAGCGGCGGATTGGTTCCCTGCGAGTCCGCTCTAATCCTGCTTCTGGGCGCGATCGCACTTCGACGCGTCGGCCTGGGTCTGGTGCTCCTCGTCTCCTTCAGCGCCGGTCTTGCGCTGGTCCTGATGGCCATCGGCGCGATGGTTCTCTTTGCTCGCAACCTGCTCCCCGATCGCAAACGATCCAGCGACAATCCATTCTTCCGCTGGCTGCCGGTAGCGTCCTCTGTGCTGGTAGTAATCCTCGGCCTGATCATGACCGGAATCTCGCTCGGCTGGATCCACCCCAAGTGGATGATAGGATAGAGTCAATTCCTAACCAACACCGTAAGGGTTTCCACTGCCTAAATTGAATCGGAAGTACTAGGTTCCGTGTAGTCCTTTTCTGGTACGTTGAACTTAGCCGACATGCGGATGATCCGAAAGCTCTGGCGCAACAAAAGCGGCCAGGATCTCATCGAGTACGCACTTCTGGCTGCCTTCCTTGCGGTGGCGGTTGGAGCGCTCAGTCCATCCGTAGCCACGAGTATCAGCACAATCTGGAGCGGTGTCCGCAGCGTGATGACAGCCTGCATTGCCACCGGAGGCTGAGGCTTAGTATGCTGAAGCGATGTCCCGGCCGGCCTTTGTTGCCGCACCACTATTCTTGCTGCTTCTGAACGCCCCGGCGGGGACACAATACCAAACCGCCATCGAACAGTGGCGCGCGCACCGTGAGGCGAGCCTCAAAGCCGATGGCGGCTGGCTCACCGTCGCCGGACTCTTCTGGCTCAAGGAAGGCGCAAACACGGCGGGTACAGATCCATCCTGCGACATCGTTCTTCCGCGCGGTCCAGCGAAGGCGGGGTTTTTTGAATTCCACGACGGCAAGACCACATTTCGTCCGGCGTCCGGCGCAGCCATGGAACTGAAATCCGATTCCGAAGGGGAACCCGATCAGGTAAAGCTTGACTCTCTGACCATGTTCGTCATCCACCGCGGCCAGCGCTACGGAATCCGGATGAAAGATACCGCCAGCAAGTTCCGCAAAGAGTTCACCGGCCTACACTGGTTTCCCGTGAATGAAAGCTACCGGGTTACGGCGAAATTCGTGCCCAATCCCCCAGGGAAAACCATCGCCGTGCCCAACATCCTGGGCGAGACTGAACAGGAGCCAAGCCCCGGCTACGTGCTGTTCACCTTAAACGGCCAATCGCTCCGTCTCGATCCTGTAGTGGAAGGCAAAGAGCTGTTCTTCATCTTTCACGACCAAACCAGCGGTAAAAAGACTTATCCGCCAGGCCGATTTCTCTATTCCGATTTTCCGAAGGACGGCAAGGTGGAGTTGGACTTCAACAAAGCCTACAACCCACCCTGCGCCTTCACGCCCTTCGCCACCTGCCCGCTGCCGCCGAAGCAAAATCGCCTGCCAGTCCGCATCGAAGCGGGAGAACTGAACTACGGCCACCACTAGTTATTAGAAGAAGGCGGCGCAGCCGCATCCTCCCCTAACACCTAGCACCTAACACCTGGCACCTTGTCTTACTTCGTCAAATAATTCTTATGCACCCACGCCCCGCGCTCCGTCCGATCGCGCGTTTCGAACACCACATTGCGGTCCGTTTCCTTGGTCACCACTTCCGTTCGCTCCGTCAGATTTCTCGCCGAAGGCTTGCCGGAGTCCGCATCCACGAGCGCGGTCTTCACCACCTTCGCTTCAACTCCGTCGAACTTCTTGCCCGATTCGAAATCCGTCACCGCTTCAAACGCGCTGGCTCGCAGCAGCTTCATCCAAAGTTTGCCGAACAGATCGTGCGACGCGTAGATATCGGCGCTGTTCACCTTACCGTTAATCGCGAATGCATAGCCCACCACATCGTTCTTGTGGTTGACGATACCGGCCAGTTCCTGAATGTAGCCGTCGATGGACCGCTGCACCACCGGCGCCTCCATGGTCATCACCATGCTCGTGGGCGACGCAGCGGGACGCGCATCGGTGTGCAGATTGCTCGCCAGCCGCGCCTGCGCCTGAGCCACCTGGTTCCAAACCTCGGCCTGATCGGCCTTCATCTTCACCGCCATCTTAAGCTCCTTGGAAGCCACAGACTGGTGAGCGCCATTGAACGTACTAACCGATTCGTTACCGCGCCGCGTCCAACGCCCGTGTTCCACGCAAAATGAAGCGATGCTGACTTTGCCCGACTTGGACGGCAGAATCAGATCGTCTTTCAAGGTGCGGTCCTGCTGCCCGCCCTTCACAATGTCGCCGGATTCGATGAATACGTCCTCGTTCGACACGTTCTCGATGGCCAGCTCATTTACGCTGCGCGTCTCATAGACCACCACCTTGTGCTGGTCGATCGCCTCTTCGAGGGTCAGCAGATTGTGCGTGATCTTGTTGGGCCCGTGAATCAGGAATATCGTGAGATTCTGGTGGGTGAACGGCCCATCGAGCCGATAATCTCCGGCCGGAGCCTGGGCAAACACGGCCGCCGCGGCACCGAACAAAAGCAAACTGATGGAAAGCAATTTCATGATGGATCTCCTTTCGAGGTCTCACCAACGAATGCCCCAGCCCGGCAAAACCTTTCACACAAACCACGATCGGCTACTCTAATTCCTATGAAGCAGGAATCTTTCGATCCAGGATTGACAACCCAGTTCAACGGCGAACTGCGCCGCACCATCAACCGCGACGGCTCCTTCAACGTCCATCGCAAGGGAGTCCGGCTGCGCGATGTGAACCTCTATCTGAAGCTCATCGATACCACCTGGCCCCGCTTCCTATTGATCATCCTGGCCGCTTTTCTGGCCGTCAACATGCTCTTCGCGGGCGTCTACCTGGCGCTGGGCATCGAGAACCTGCAAGGGGCCGAAAAGGAGATGAGCCCGTTCGTCAACGCCTTCTTCTTCAGCATCCACACGTTGACCACGGTGGGTTATGGGAACATCTACCCGCGCGGGATCGGGGCGAACATGACCGCCGCGATCGAAGCCGCCACCGGTCTGATGGTCTTCGCCATCGCCACCGGGCTTCTCTATGGCCGATTCTCGCGACCTTCGGCTCGCATTCTGTTCAGCGATCACGCTTTGATCGCTCCTTATCAGGACGGCACCAGCTTGCAGTTCCGCATCACCAACGCCCGCAGCAATGTGCTGATGGAGATGCAAGCGCGTGTCCTGCTGATGACCGTGGACATGGTGGACGGCAAACTGAAACGCGATTATTTCGATCTGCCGCTGGAACGCCGCAAAATCTATTTCTTTCCGCTGACCTGGACCGTGGTGCATCCCATCGATTCGTCGAGCCCGCTGTTCGGGAAAACGCCCGAGGACCTGGCCCGCACGTCGGCCGAAGTGCTGATCCTCATGCAGGGCTTCGACGACACGTTCAGCCAGGTGGTCCATTCGCGTTACTCCTACCGGCATGACGAGATCGCCTGGGGCGCGAAGTTTTTGCCGGCCTTCGAAGTCGATCCTCAGGGCGATCTGGTCCTGGATTTGGAGCGTATCGACGCGCTGAAGCAGGTCAGTTAATATAGGCTGAGTATCCGATGAGCGTCTACGAAGTCCTGGCCCTGTCCTTTGCCATCGGCGTGTTGACCGGCTGCCGCTCCATTGCCGCCCCGGCCGCGGTCTGCTGGGCCGCCCGCTTGAATTGGCTCCACCTCCAGGATTCTCCGCTATCGTTCCTGCGATCCACAACTGCGCTAGTCGTCTTCACCGTATTGGCCGCAGCCGAACTGGTGGCCGACAAACTGCCGATCGCACCCGACCGCCGCAGCGTGGGATCGCTGATCGATCGCGTGATCATGGGCGGTCTATGCGGCGCGGCACTATGCCTATCGTCCGCACAATCGCTCTGGGCCGGCGTAGTCTTAGGCGCACTAGGCTCACTCGCCGGCGCATTCGGCGGCTACGAAGTCCGCCACAGAATTGTGGCCAGCGGCAAACTCCCCGACATCGCCGTAGCCTTGGTCGAAGACCTGATCGCCGTAGGCGGCGACCTGTGGATAGTTTCCAGCCTAAAATAAAAAAGAAGGCGGCGGAAGCCGCAATCCTTCCCTAACACCTGGCACCTAACACCTAACACCTTGCTTTTACTTCCCCACCACAAACAAATGCCCGTTATTCTGCGAATAAATCTTCCCATCCCCACCTAGCGACGCCGGCGTGTACGCCGCGCCCAGCGACTGTTGCTGGAAGATGCGCTGCTTCACCACGCCGCCCTGCCCGATCGCATACAAATTCCCGTCTTCGCTATTGGCATACACCATGCCATTGCCATCGATCACCGGCGCGTTCACGCACCATTCGAATCCGGCTGGGTGGTCGGATGAGCACGACAGCGTCCCGTCCGCGTTCCGCACACAGCTCTCGGTATTCGTGCTCTTGACGCTCCACTCCAGCCTCAGGTCCTTGCTCAATTGGCTGACGAAATACTCCTCAGGCGAATCGGGATTTGTTCCGGTCCGGTCGCGAGGGCAGGCGGTGTTGTCGTTGCAGTAGGAACCGACATCGCCATAATGATTGTTCTTTACCACCACCGACCAAGTGCCGTCGTGGGCGTAGATCGCCGGCGTGTAGTCCCAACCGAAGCCAAATGCGCCGAGATAATTTCCGTTTGAATCGAAATGCATCAAGTGGCCCTGAGCGTAGTTGTAGCGCGTGTAGGCTCCATAAAGCACGCTCCCATCGGGCGCTACCACCGGCGAGGAGGAGGCGCTGTCGTTCACCAACCCCGCGCCTGGCCGATTCGTGGACGGATCAAACCCGAACGGCGCGCCAATGCGACAGCCTCCAGGCGATCCATTCGGCGGCAGCCAACCGCCGGAGGCCACTGGAACGCCGCAGCCGTCGTTAAAGCGGTCGCGGAGTGATGCGACCCACTTCTTGCTTAAGTCGGGATTTATTGCGATCAGGAATCCGTAGCTGGAGTTGGAATGCGTACGCGCCACGCTGTAGATGGTTCCATCGGGCGCCACCGCCGGCGACACATTCATGCCAGCGCGAACGCTGCCACAAGTGTTGGTTCCCGGAACGGCGGTTGGACTCGGTGGCCACGGCAATTGATTAGTCGCGAAGCTGGTAAAGCAACGTGCCGTCGATCCAGGCGCCTCGGCGGACGTCAGCGTCTTGTAGCTCGCCATCGAAACGTCCCCTGACGGCGCGATCTTCACCAGCCAGGAATCGATGGCATCGTTGAAGTAGAAGCCGGTATTGGGATCCACCACCACTTGGACAACGTTGTAGTAAAGATTGCCCGCGCTGTCGGCAGTGATGGGGCCAGTCTCGTACGTATTCGGGTTGTTGCCAAACGGACTATAGCGCTGAACCATCTTCCCGGTAGCGCGATTCAACTGAATGACGCTGCCGCTGGCGCCGGGCACATACACGCTGCCGTTAGCGAGCGTGGCATGGAACACCGGCTCCCAAAAATCGTGCAGCGATCCGGGCGGCTTCCAATCGCTCTGGAAACTCCACACCTGCGCGAGTTGCCCGTTCTGCTGCCAGGTCATTCTTTGCTCGCCCCAGATCAAGGTGGAGAAAGTCGTCGGATCGAACGCGCCCGCCTTGAACTCCATGAACACGTCGTTGCCATCGTTCAACGGCACTTGAAAATGGGCCAACAGATCGCCGCTCGCGAAGTTCTTCTCATCGCCGGTGAGCGGATCGTAGACCACGTCCGCCAGAATCCGATTCAAGCTCTGGCCGGCCACCGGAACGCCGCTGGTGTGCTGCGAATTCTGGCCCCACTGCGACCAACTGGTTCCCTGAATGGCGATGTTAGCCACGCCGGCGCTGAGCCGTCCGCCGGTCTGAATCTGCAGCGGCACCGAATCGCCACCGGGCGCGCTCGGCGGAATGACGACGTTCACTTGATCCACTCCGACGAACTGCGGCGACAATCCGGCGAAGATCACCTGCGCGGGGACGCCGCCGATCAACACGCTCGGCATCACGGTCGCAGAGCGCAGCGCGTCCAGCGAGTTTTGTCCGGTGACCCCCGGAGGATTCAGGGGTCCAAGCCCGGTGCCCAGTATCACCAACGCCTCGCCCGGCACAGCAGCATGACTCGCGATCTGCGCAATCGATCCGCTCGGTGCAGCCAGCGAACTATCCGGCTGGATAGCCACCGCGTAACCCTGGATTGCGAACACGCCCGGCGAGACCGGCGCCACCACTACATCCTGCGGCGCCGACGACGCGCCATTGTTGGTCACCACAACGGTCACCGTACCCGTGGCCGCCACCTCCCAAGGCAACTGCGCGTTGATCTGTCCAGTCGAAACGTAAAGCAACGGTGCGGTGATCCCGTTGAATTGCACCGACACCCCGGCGAGCGAGGAAGGCAGCGGAATCGTCGCCGCTGCCGCAGACTGGAACGCCAGGTTCGACCCGAAGATCGAAACCAGCGATCCCGGCGATACCGGCGCATCGAAACTAGCCGCATTCACCACTCCGCCCGCGCTGACCACCGGCGTCTGGCCAACGGCAAAAGCAGTAATAGCAAGCAAAAGGAGAGCAGACCTGGCAAGCACAGTCATACCTGATTGTTAGAACACGGCTAGCGCTGTTTCGTTTCCGAAACAACAAATGCGTGTACGGCGCTCACTTCCGGCTGCTGAGCGACTCGGCCACAACCTCCCACACCTTCTCCGCGATCTGCTCCGGTGGCGCATCTCCATCGATCAGCCGGAACCGCTTTGGGTCCCGCCGCGCGAGCTCGTGATAAGCCTCGCGGGCCTTGCGATGAAACTCCACCGCCTGCTGATCGATCCGCGATTCGCTCGGTCCCGCGTTCTGCCGGTTGCGCGAATGCGCCCGCGCCAGCCCCGTCTCGGTGTCGATGTCGATGCACAGCGTCAGATCCGGAACCAGTCCGTGACAAGCGATGCCGTCCACCTTCAGCACTGTGTCCGAGCCGAGCCCGCGCCCCGCCCCTTGATACGCGATGGAAGAATCGGTGAAGCGATCCGACACCACAATCTTGCCCTCCGCGAGCGCCGGCAGGATCCACTGCTCCACATTCTGCGCCCTGCAGGCGAACATCAGCAGCAGTTCCGCGGTTGCAGTCAGCTCCTGGTTCGCCGGGTCCAACAGGATGCGGCGAATCTGCTGCCCGATCGGCGTACCGCCCGGTTCCACCGATTCCAGCACGTCGTGCCCCTCGCGCCGCAAGCGGTCCACCAGCAGCCGGAATTGCGTGCTCTTCCCGCTCCCGTCGGGCCCTTCCAATGTGATGAACAATCCGCGCGGCAAGGTCACCACTCCAATTCAAGCCGCCGATGAACGCCGATGAACGCCGATAAAAGATCTGTTCTTAATCTGCGTTTATCTGCGTTCATCGGCGGCCATCAGTCATACACAAAATGCAGGACCTTCTTCAAATCTTCCCAGGCTTCCTTCTTCGCGTCCTGATTGTACGGACGGAGCAGGTACGAAGGATGGTAAGTCACCATCACCGGAAGGTCGCGCCACTGATGCCACTTGCCGCGCAAGCGCATCACGCCCTCTTTGGTCCCCAGCAGCGCCTTCGCAGCAGTCGACCCCATCGCGCAAATCGCCTTAGGCCGGATGGTCTGCAGTTGGCGGAAAAGAAACTGGCCGCAAATCTCCATCTCATCGGGTTGGGGAGTGCGATTCCCGGGCGGGCGGCACTTTACGACATTGCAGATATAAACGTCGCTGCGCTGGATCGGGATGCCCTCTTTGCGGGCTGTCCCATCGATCATCTGCGTCAGCAGTTGTCCGGCCCGGCCGACGAACGGCAATCCCTGCTCGTCCTCGTCGGCCCCAGGGCCTTCTCCTACAAACACCAGTTTCGCCTGCTCGTTACCGGAACCGAACACGATCCGATTCCGCCCCTCATGCAGCCGACACCGCTTGCAGTCACCTATATCTTCACTTATTTTCGAAAGATTGTCATGAGCCGGACTGAGTGAAAGTACTACCGGTAACACCGCGGGAGTCGGCGCGGTTTCTGCCTCCCGCTTCCTGCCGCCTGCCTCCTGAAGTTCGCTCCCTGCCGCCTGCAGCCCGCCTTCTGCCGCCTGAGCGTCTCGCCGATACACCGTCCGAACGCCGAGGTCGCGATAAAACTCCAGTCGCCTCCGAACCTCATCCTTGGTCATTATCGGGTCGCGTGCAGCGCCAGCCGCAGCTTTTGAACATGGTCGAAGATCCGGCCGGCGATCTCCCGCTTGGGCGCGCGTGCCAACGGAATGCTCTCCCCGCTGCGCAGCACCAGCAGCACTTCATTCTGGTCCGACTCAAAACCTGTGCCGTCCTGACCCACCAGGTTTGCCACCACCATGTCGCAGTTCTTCGATTCCAGCTTGCCGCGGGCGCTGCGATCCAGGTTCTCGGTCTCGGCTGCGAACCCGATCAGCAGACGATCGCCCTTTTTCGCGCCCACTTCGGCGAGAATGTCCGGCGTCGGGTCCAACTCCAGCGACATCCTGGTGGCCGTCTTCTTCACCTTCTGTTTCGGCACACGCGAGAGGTGATAGTCGGCCACGGCCGCCGATTTCACGATGATGGTCGCCTCTGCCAGCCGCTCCATCACGGCGTCGCGCATCTCGATCGCCGTCCGCACTCGAACCACGGAAACTCCGGCGGGCTCAGGAATCTGGACGGGTCCCGAAACTAGAATCACTCGCGCCCCGCGCTGGGCGGCCACTTCCGCCAGCGCATACCCCATCTTCCCGCTCGACCGGTTGGAAATGAATCGCACCGGATCCAGCGGCTCCTGCGTGGGCCCGGCGGTAATCAGAACAGTCTCGCCTTCCAGATCGCGCCTATGCAGCCCCAGAGCCGCCACCACGTCCGCGATCCGGTCGGGCTCGGCCAGGCGACCCGGTCCGGTCATCCCGCAAGCCAGCGCGCCTTCCTCCGGCTCCACGATGATGTGCCCGCGCTTCCGCAGAATCGCCAGATTCTCCTGCGTCGCCGGATGCAGCCACATATTGCTGTTCATCGCTGGCGCCAAAACCACAGGTCCGGTAAAGGCCAGATAGGTGGTGGTCAGGAAATCGGATGCGATGCCGTGCGCCAGGCGGGCCAGCAGATCGGCGGTCGCCGGCGCAATCACCAGCACGTCGTTGTCTTGCGCGACGGCGATATGCTCGATGGCGCTCGAAAGCGTCTCCTCCGAACTCCCGGAGGCGAACAGGTCCGTGATCACCTTACGCCCGGTGAGCGCGGCGAACGTCAGAGGCGTGATGAATTTCTCCGCAGCGTGCGTGAGCACCACCTGCACCCTGAGCCCTCGCTCCATTAGCGATCGGGCCAACTCCGCGGATTTATAAGCGGCGATACCGCCGCCCACGCCCAGCACAGCGTTCATGGCCACTTACTCTTCTGGCGCTAATTCCTCAACTGGCGGTTTCAGCAAGTCCGTATACTTCACCAAGCCGCGCCGGACTTCTTCCATCGAAGTGACCGTGGGCTTCTTGGACGTGGTTGGGAGGAACGGCCGCGCGCCATTTTGCAACTGCCGCGCCCGTTTGGCGGCCACGATGATGTAGCGATAAGTGCTCTGCTCATTGTCATCGGGAATGGCGTACTGCGCGTTGTTTCTCAATCTCTCAGCCATGGTTTCTTTACCTCAATTCTTTTCAAAACTCTCCAGGATCGGCTTTACTTCCGCTTCCATCCTGGCCTTGCGCTGCCGCTCGGCCCGGACAATCGATGCCAGTCTGGCCGACGATTCGTCGATCTCCCGGTTCACCAGAACATAATCGTATTGCGTATAGTTCCGGACTTCTTCGCCCGCGCCCTTCAGCCGCCGCTGAATCACTTCCTCTTTATCCTGCGACCGCGCGCGGAGCCGTTGCTCCAGAACTTCCCGGGACGGTGGAAGCACAAATATACTAATCGCTTCCGGAATCGCTACCTTCAATTGTCTCGCACCCTGCACGTCGATGTCGAGTACCAGGTCGTGACCCTTGTGAACAGCCTGTTCGAAGTTGCTCCGGTGCGTCCCGTAGTAATTCTCGAAGACCTCGGCGTACTCCAGAAATTCCGCCTTGGCCAGCCGCTCTTCAAACTCCTGCCGCGAGATGAAAACATAGTCCTTACCGTTGACTTCCGTAGGCCGAGGCGGGCGCGTGGTGTAGGAAATCGAAAACGTGAGATTCGGCACGGTCTGCATCAGCCGATGCACCAGGGTAGACTTCCCCGATCCCGACGGCGCCGAAATGATGAAAACAGAGATCATAGGTGGTGAAAGCACGTCATTGCGAGTCGTCGGCGGCCAGCAGAAAGGCTATCGCCAGATCGATCTTCGCCATGGCCGTCATAGTGGCTCTGCCAACCTTGCCCGTAAAGCGTTGCGGAGCGATTTCGCGAATGTGATCGCATAATGCAACGCAATCCTTCAGCTCGTGTCCAGGGTCGGGCAAAATATCGGTTGCCTTGACTAGCGGACGGAAGGTCTTGTTCGCTTTGTGCAATCGAGACGAAAGCGGCACGCCCACGTACGAGTTCAACCGCTCGTTTACTGCATCGCGGGACACGATGACATATGCGTGTGGATTGCCTTCATCGGTGTCTCTGTGCTCAGACCCTTCAGTTTGTTGTTTGGGGATGACAACCCAGTATACTTCCCCGCGCCTCGGGCTAGGTAATGGCAAGCCCGGTCTGTTCTGACTCATCTAAGAGGACCTGGTCTTCATCGTCCCATACAACATCATCGGTTAGGCCCAGCTCCGGTACTGCTCTCAGCTCCATTCCTTGACGGATTGTTTGATAGGCCAGGGAACTTGCGTCCAGGCCCTCAAGAACGGCGCCCATGACCGAAGGTGGAATCTCCATCCGATGCTTAAGAACCGTGCGCGTGCAATATAGATGAAAGTGCGCCAGCAGGATGCATCCCACAAACTGAATGCTCAACTCGCGATCGCGGCTCTGATCGGCATCATGAACCGGCGATGAAGCAAGTCTTGGAAGCAGTCTGAATATCTTCTTGAGAGTGAAGATACAGAACGAGACCTGCTCGGCGGCATCAGCCCCGAGGTCGGTAATCCCCAAGGACACGAATTCCTGGTGGAGACAGTTCAACGAGTCGCGGGCCAGCAGGGGGAACTCTTTCTCGCTGATTTCGGTTTGCGCAATGAGAGAAATTGCATGGATCAGGTTGGCGTACGAATGAATCGCTTCTTCCCTTCTCCTGGTGAACTCTTCTAAACTGCCGCTCTGAACCGCTTGATCCACTATGGCGTGAAGAGACTCGAAAAGATGGCGGACCGTGTGCAGAGTGCCACGCCGAAGAACATGTTCCGCTGCCTTTGAGAGGGAGAAAAAAGCCCTGATTTTCTCGAACGGATCGACGAACCCCACACCGATCGTCATGGACATCGAGGACATGGCGCTTCTCTCAATCTAAACCCACTGTAACATGCGATACCCGCTGGGCTGAATAAATGGCCTTGGCGATATCACAACCAGTGCCCACCACGGGCCACCGCCCGCTCGCCGCCCGACTTTCATTCCAGATTCAATGCCTGTTCCCTAATCTTCTCAATCGCCGCCTTCGACGCCAACGCCAGTTCCGTAATACGGAGTCCTAAGTCTCCAATCCCGCCCGTCTTCGACAAAATCGTATTCGACTCCCGATTCATCTCCTGCAGCAGAAAATCCAGCTTCTTGCCCACCTCGCCGCCGGCGTCCAAAATCTCGTTCAACTGCCGCGAATGAATCTGCAGCCGCGAAATCTCTTCGCCGATATCGCTGCGATCCGCCAGTACCGCCGCCTCCTGCGCGATTCTTTGCGGGTCGAGCGTCGAGTTCTGCAGCAGTTCCTGGAGCTTCTCAGTTAAACGGGCCTGGAATGCGATCGTTGCTCCCGCGCGGATCTGCTCCATCTCCCGCGCACCTTGCGCTATTACCTGATTCTGTTCCCGCACCAGTGCAGCAAGCTCCGCCCCTTCGCGCGCGCGAAACTGATTCAGCGTTTGAGCCGCCTCTTCTAACACCGCCAGCACCGCGCTCTCCAGTTTCGGATCGGGCTCCGCCTCCACCCCTCCACCAAACATCCCAGGAATCCGCAGCGCATGATTCAAATCCGGCTGCGCGTCGATCCCTTCTTCCGCCGCGGCCTGGCGGAACGCAGCCAGGTAGGAACGCAGCAGAGCGGTATTCAACCCGCCCGCCGCACCGTCGCCCGAGCGAACCACCGAGCACCGGATGTCCACATGCCCGCGCAACACCGCACGCTTCAACGCCGCTCGCATCGCGGCTTCAAACGGATCCATCTCCGAATCCAGGTGGAAATGCAGATCCAGCCCGCGATGATTCACCGTCTTCAGGCCAACCGTAATGTCGCCGTGTTCCGTGGCGCGATGCACGCGCGCGAAACCGGTCATGCTGCGGATGGGCGCGCTCATGGGTTCACAAGCGGATCCGCTTCCAGGAACTGCAGCTCGTGCAGCCGCTGGTAGATGCCTCCATGGTTCACCAGCTCTTCGTGCGTCCCAATTTCCGTGATCCGGCCGCGGTCCAGCACCACGATCTTGTCCGCCCGCCGGATGGTGGACAGCCGGTGCGCAATCACAATCACCGTGCGGTTGCTCATCAGCGTCTGCAGCGCCTTTTGCACCAGAAGCTCGGATTCGGTGTCCAGATGCGACGTAGCTTCGTCCAGAATCAGGATCGGGGCGTTCTTCAGCAGCGCGCGCGCAATGGCCAGCCGCTGCCGCTGCCCGCCGCTCAGCCTTACGCCGCGCTCCCCGATCATCGTGTTGTATCCCGCCGACATCCGCTCGATAAACTCATCGGCCAGCGCATTGCGCGCCGCGTCCCGAATCTCCTCGTCCTTGGCCTTGGGCTTCCCGTAGCGAATGTTATTGGCCACCGTATCGTTGAACAGGAACGTCTCCTGCGCCACCATCCCGACGCGTTCCCGCAGCGACGCAAGCTGCAAATCGCGAATATCCTTCCCGTCGATCCGCACCGAGCCGCCGGTGACGTCGTAGAACCGCGGCACCAGATTCGCCAGCGTCGTCTTTCCCGCGCCGCTCGGACCTACCAGCGCCACCACCTCTCCGGCGCGCACTTCCAACTGAACCCCGCTCAGCGTGAACCCGTTGGGCGCGTTCGAATAGCGGAAACTGACGTTGTCCAGCACAATGGATTGCTGCAGCTTCCCTAGTTTCACGGCGCCCGGCTTGTCGCTGATCTGCTGATCGCCGTCCAGGTACTCGAAAACTTTCTGCGACGCGCCGATGGCCTGCTGGAAAATGTTGTGAATCCCGGTCAGCCGCTTCACCGGTTCGTACAGCATCAGCAGCGCGATGACGAAGCTGCTGAATTCACCAGGCGTCAAGCTGTGGTCTTTGATTTGCAGCCGCGCATAACTGAGCAACCCAACGATGGTGATGGCGCCGAAATTCTCGATCAACGGCGACGGAAGCGCCTGCTGCAGGATGTAACGCAGGTTGCTAGATTTGAGCCGGTTGGCCGCTACGCGAAAGCGATTCGATTCGATATCTTCGGTCCCGAACGATTTCACCACCTGATGCCCGCTGATAGTCTCCTGCAAAATCTGGTTCAGGTCGGCTGCGTCGTCCTGGGCGCGCCTCGTGGTGCGCCGGATCCGGCGGCCGATACGCAGCGTCGGAATCAGCACGAACGGCAGCACCGAGAGGCTGACCATGGCCAGCCGCCAGTCTTTCTGAATCACCACGAACAACAGGAAAATCACCGTGAACGACTGCCGCAGCCAATCGGCCAGCATGTGCGAGGTGGCCACCTGGATCTTCTCCAGATCGTTCATGATGTTCGACATCAACCGGCCGGTGGAGTGCGATTCGAAGAAATGCGCGTCCTGCCGCAGCACCCGCTCGAACACCTTTTGCCGCAAATCCGTGACCGCGGAAAAGCCCACATAGTTTACAAAGTAGTTGCCGAAGTAGTCGCACACGCCTTTGATGAAGAAGACGCCCAGGATCGCGACGGCCACCATGGTCCAGACGTTGTGTATGGCGGAGGGAATGAATTGCTGTAGGTAGACCGGCTGATGAAAGCCGGGAATGGTGAACAACGGCACCGGCGAATCGGCGGTATCGGGCTGCAGAACGCGGTCGAAGATAGGGCCCACCAGCACCGCCATGAACCCCTGGCACGCGCCTACAATGGCCATCAGGAGGACGGACAGCAGCAGCGGTCCGAAGTAGGGCCGAACGAAACGGAGCAGGCGTTTCATTATTGCCGGCTTACTCTTCGATCTTCGCTTCGTCGATCAGCATCACTGGGATGTCGTCGCGAATCGGATAGACCCGCTTGCACTGGACGCACTTCAAGCCACTCTGGTCCGGCTTCAACTCCACGGTCGCCTTGCACAAGGGACAGACCAGGATGTCCAGCAAATCCTTACTAATAGGCATGATTCGATTCAGTTTACCAGAGTACTGCTAAACTTGACGCATCTGCACCACTGTAGTCGGTGGGGCGGACCCCCTGGTCCGCGGCCGACGCCCTCGTCGGCCCGCTTCTGGCTTTCCCCTTAGAAGCTGAACCGCAACTGCTCCTCCAGCCTCCGGTTATTCCCGTTCTCCACGAACGGACCGAACGCGCCGCCCCATGAGGACGCTCTGCACTGGGTCAGACTGCTTCGATGGGGTGCACATCGCGCTCGATCTTCGGCAGTGCCGTTCGCGCGACATCCAGATCAAAAGAGGTTTGCAGATTGACCCAGAACTCTGGTGTAGTGCCGAAGTAACGAGCCAGGCGAAGTGCCGTATCGGGCGTAATCGCGCGGCGCTCGTTTACGATTTCGCTGATCCTGGTCACTGGCACGCGCAGATCGCGAGCGACCCGGTTGATGCTGAGGCTGAATTCAGCCATGAACTGTTCCCGGAGGATCTCTCCGGGATGCATTGGTTTCTTGGCAAGTATTTTTGGCATCAATCAGGTCTCCCTAGTGGTAGTCGGTGACTTCAACATCGTATGCGTCGGGATCGCTCCATTGGACAATAACGGACAATAACTTGCTTGACAACTCTATGTAGGCTATACAACGCTCAACATGTAGGCTATACAACGCTCAACGGTTTTTGGACGGCCTGAGTTAGGTGCCGCCGAGTTTCTCAAGCGCCATCGGAACAAACTCAAGAAAAGCAGCGATGCGGCGGTTGAGAGGCTCAGAATCTCTTCAACGATTCGATGCACGCCATACCAGGAGTGTGGTTGTGTGATCCAGCTTCCTAGTTCGGTTTGACAAGCAGAAGGGACAATAACCGTGGAGAGGGGGAGGGCTGGGCAATTACCGGTCTTGAGCCATGTCCAGACTTGCCATCCGAACGTGCTGGCAGCGGCCATCAAGGTAACCACGGAAATGTAGCAACCCAATTCCTTGGGCCGCTTGGTAGCCACCTTAGTGGGTCGCTTGTTCAGATCGCTTTCTTGATCCTCTTCTTAGGGTTCTGCTTCCACTTCGCATCTCGCTTGTCTATCTCCGCTTTTGGGTACGGCGATCACGGCACGGAATGCTCGGTCAACGTTATCAAATTGGTTCGAGGCGTCGCACTTGACAATGATTTCGGGAGTGAGTGTGATAGGGCGTGACACCGAACTTGCTTAGTGAGGTTTCATCTTGTCTCCAATACCATCACGATTTGCTTCGTCCGTTAAGTGCCTTGGCCACGGTTTGGTCTTTTAACACGAAATGCGCCTCGGGGTCCCTTTCCATATCAGCTTTGTGTATATGCTCAAAGATGCCTTTTTCCGAGAGCCGTAACAGTAGTCTCTTGGCTGACTTCCAACTTCTGCCCGTGAGCCGTTGGAACTGGCTAACGTTGATGGAACGATGCTCAGCCACGAAGTTCACCGCACGATGATCATCCTGGCTCAGGTCGCGTGAGAGCGCTTCCCCGACTAGCGTGCTAGCGTCGAAGTCTATCCAGACTCTCCTGTGCTTAATATCGTTTCGCAAAGTAACGCGAACGGACGCATGGCCCATGTCCTTCTGCCTAAATTCTGGATGTGGTAAATTCATGTCGGCCATCGTATCGCGCATTCTTCTAGTACCCTCGTTCGCGCACTTTACAAGGTCCATAAAATATAGCGCGTTCATCAAGTGAGGATTACGCGGATGATGAGAGTCATAAATATTCTCAGGCGTCACGAACGGCGGAAACGATCCAGGACTCTCAATGACGAGCCGGTCGTCGAACAGCTTGATGAAGATGTTCATGTTCCGTAGCCCATACGAACGATGAACGCAAGCGTTCACGACAGCTTCATACCAAGCGGGTTTCGGATACTCTGGAGCAGTATAGAACTTTCCATCTGAACCGAGTCTAGAGAATTCTCTCAATTGCGACTCTAGCAATTCTTCTGCTCCAGAGATGAGGAATGGAATTGGACCTTCGATCCACCGATCCTTGACAGCGTTGAAGCGCTCGCCGGTACCCTCCCACTCGCCGTCGAATCTTAGGAATCGGATTTTACATCCTGGGAATTCAGCGACCGGATCGGTGGCGAAGAGAAGGGCACACGCGACATTCGGGATGAATTTGTTTCTTGATCTCCTACCGAGTCTGCGCTGCTCCAGAATCTCTTCGTTGGAGTGAGAGTTATCAAGGCGTCCAGCTTTACGAACGGCATCAGCGTATCGTTGAATGACGCCGGCATCGAATCCATCAGGATAGGGGATTCTGCTCGGCTCGCGCTCAAGATCCACTTGTCCTTTGTCGATTTGAAGTTCTCTCACTTCTTGAGATGAGAGCTTCTTCCTGGACTCCCCAATCCTCGTGTATGCATTACCATCTACGGTCTCAACTACCTTCGCGTCGTTGTAGTACACGCGAATCAGCAGAATAAAATCCTTGCTCCCATCTGGCCGCACGACCGGAACGCGTTTTGATTCCCATTTCGCGTCCGGACAAAACACCTCGCCAGCTCTCTCGATTTCGTTTAGTTTGGCGGGATGCAGACCAGCGCATCCAGATGCAATTCCCGTGTCTTCCATCCCGATGGCGATCAGGCCGCCATCAGGAACAGTGTTCGCCCAAATAGAAAAATAGTCCCCCAACGCCTTTGCGTGAATTCCCGCCGGCTTTCTTTCGATGCGGCGATCCTCTTTGCCAAAGGATTCCAGCAACTTCTGATCAGCCGTTCGGTAAATGTCATCAGGGCTGAGCAGGAAAGATGCCGCATCAAACAGGGCAAGCTGTTGTTGTTCATCCTTAGATTTCAGGTGGTTAGCCATGTAGTTCAAAGGGCTCGAAGGGGGGTTCGAACCCCCCTTCGAACCCATGATACACCTAGCCCTGATCTGAAGCGGCTACAGTCTGACCGGACTAGCAGCGGGAATACGGGCGCACGTTGCTGCGCTGCCAGTAGACTTTAGAAGCTAAACCGCAACTGCATTTCCAGCCGCCGGTTGTTCCCATTCTCCGCAAACGCGCCGAACCCGCCACCCACTGTGTTGAAGGTCCCGAACAGCGGCGAGGTGATGTTCCCGAAGATCGGACCGGGGTTGACGTGGTTCAACAGGTTGCGCGCCGAAAGCGAGAGCGTGAGGTTGTAGCGATGATTACTGGCGCCGCCACCGCCCATACCGCCCATGCCGCGCATTCCGCCCATGGCCATGCCACCGCCACCGCGAGCGCCACCGCCGTGATCGCCGCCACCGCCTGGACCGCCGCCGCGCGGACCGTGGTCGCCACCACCGCCGCCATCGGGCGCACCCGCACGTTCCCGCGTCGGGCCAAAGCCAAACGTCCTGGACAGACGCATGTTGACCGTAATCGATCCAGGACTCCTGCCGAAATTCCTCGGTAGAGTCGCCTCACCCGGCTTCGGATTCGGATCCAGCAAGCCGTACTTAGTCTGGATCAAACCAGGCAGCGTCGGATCGGTGGCGATTCCGGGCCGTGCATTGAACAACTGATTGCCGTACACATCGGTCCCCGTAGTGATGTCGAACGGTCCGCCCGAATTCAACTGAACGAACGGAGCCAGCCGGATGTCCCACTTCGTGGTGAG
Organism: Bryobacteraceae bacterium; assembly: GCA_035632375.1. Lineage (GTDB taxonomy): Bacteria > Acidobacteriota > Terriglobia > Bryobacterales > Bryobacteraceae > Palsa-89. The sequence goes on from DASQGY010000244.1 coordinate 19,330, forward strand.
CGACCCGCCAATGAACGCGCGATGATGAACGTCGCCCTGTGCCGGGCCATACTCGCCGGCGAGGTTGTATTGATTGGCCGGAAATTGGCCGATCCCATCCGCATTGCTGTTCGCGTGGCCGAACATGTAAAACCCGTTCAGCGAGAACTTGCTGTTCACCCGCGCATTCACGTTAGTCACAATCTGGTTCTGGTTATACAGTCCCGACGACTCCATCAAGTAAACCGGCCCTTGGCCCGGGAAGGGAAACACGCCGCTACCCTGCACGCCAGTATATGTTCCCGGGAGCGGAGCATTGATATCGCGCGAACGGAACTGGTGCACCCCGTGCGACTTCATGTAATTCACCGCCACGGTGATGTTGTGCGGCAGTTGCCGTTCGATTCCGATCGCCCCTTGCATGATGTAAGGCGCGCGCAGATTGGAACTGATCTCCTGGATGGTCTGGCCTCGCGTGAATTGAGAAATCTGCGAAATTGAGGGGATGGTCGGGAAGAACAGTGGATTGGCCACCACATAGGCCTGCTCGGCGATGCCGTTGAATCGCTCCGCGGTCAGGACGTTGCCCGCGCTGAAGCGGTCGTAGAACATACCGAAGCCTCCTCGGAACACCGTCTTCGCCCGCGGATTGTTTTTGTTCTGCCCCGGCGCCCAGGCAAACCCGATGCGCGGCGCCCAATCGTGCCAGTCGTGGATATTGGTCTGTGTTTCCCAACGCAGACCCAGGCTCAGCGTCAAATTCGGCCTCACGCGCCAGTCGTCGCCAATGAATGCTCCCAGGTCCACCTGGTCCACGTAGGCCAGCGGATTCCCGGCGTTGATGCTGAACTGCGATGGGCCGCCTCCCAACAACTGGATTTGCGCGTTAGAGAGGCCCATCTTCTGGAACAGCAACGTACGCTGATAGCGCTGGATGGAAGTCAGCGTGGTGCAGGCCGTGCTCGGATTTCGTTGGTCGCAAACCACTCCCGGCGATACCGGCTGGTTGTTCGCGTCCAGGATGGGCCCGTATCCGCCGCCGAAGCTGTAGGCCCCGCCGAAATTGCTCGGTGAAAGGCTGTTGTCCGTCTGCGCGCGTACCCGAACGCCGAACTTCAAAGCATGCGCCCCATGCGTGAGGGTGGTGTAGTTCTGAAGTTCGTAATTGTTCTGCGTGTCAATGGAGTGGCCTACCTGCGCTCCGCCGGCCGCGAATGAACCCGAAACGGTGATCGTGGGAAGGTTGGTGTTGGCGGTTGTGTCTCTATTTACGTGAAACAACTGAAAGCGCGTCTCATTGATCGCATTCGCGTTCAAAACCATGGTTTCGGTGGCCTGGATGGTGTGATCGATGTTCTGGTTGTGCGTGCCGCGGTCCAGCAGGTTCAGGTTGCCGATCCCGGAATTCTGCACGTCATTGCGCGTGAATCCGTAGCGCAACGTAAAGGTGTTGGTGGAATTGATCTGATAGTCCAAGCGCGGGCTGATGCGCAGGCGGTCCTGCGGTGCCAGAAACACGGAGTTGAATGGCGTGATGGCGAACGTGTTCGGGTCCAGAATGATGGCGTTGATGATGTTCCCGTTGTCCACCCTGCGGCGGTCGACATCGAAGAAGAACGAAGCCTTCTTGTTGATGGGCCCGCTCAACGTACCGCCATATTCAGTCAACAACAGCGGGGCCTTCTCCTGCGCGAAGGGATTTCGTGAGTTGAAAACGTCGTCCGAAAAATTGAAGTTGGCGTTGCCACGGAACTTGTCGGTGCCCGGCTTGGTCAGGATCTCGATGCGCCCAAATCCCAAGCGGTCATATTCCGGCGAAAACGGGTTCTGGTTGATACGGATCTCGCGTATGGAATCCTTCGATGGCAGCGTGCCGCCGGTGAAACCGTCGATGTAGATTTGGCCGCCATTCGGTCCAGCCGCTGGACCGGCCAAAGCCTGTAGATCGGCCTGTAAATCGTCCGGATCGTCGGACAATGCATCCAGATCCGCGCCGCGTAGAATCAGCGCACCCGCGTTCTGCGATGGGTCCGTGCTCACCATCGGGCCGGAATTTTCCTGCACCGTGACTTCTTGCTTCTCCAGCGTCACGCGCAGTTGCAGGTTCAGCGTCGCCACACTGCCTCCAGTGATGTCGGCGGTCGCTGGCTGGAATTGCACCAGTCCCGGAGAGGATGCTTGGACCGTGTATTTGCCTGGCGCGATCCCGGCAATCGAATAGGAGCCATCGCCGCCCGCCGTGGCCACTTTCACGGGGCCGGCTGCGTTGGACACGGTTATTTTGGCGCCGGGAACCAGCGCGCCCGATTCGTCCGTCACCACGCCGCGCAGCGTTCCCAGTTGCTGGGCGGACATCAAACCAGCCAAGCTTAGAAGCAGCAAAACCACAATTAGTTTTTTCAAGATTCTGTTCCTGTCTTTTTTAGAGATACATGCCGAGGCCTATTGTTCGGGTGCACCAACACCCAAATTCCAAGACCCCAGGTCCACCTGGCCGGCCGTCCGTGGCGCGGCCGCTAGAAACGGCTCTACCCCGGCAACCAAAGAAATCGCTGTTATCGCGGAGCCATCGGCTCCCTTCCCGCTCGAAATAATCAATGCATCGCCCTTCTTCAACTCAGCTAAAGTCAACTGAGGCGAGCGATCGAGAATCTGCTGCAGATCGGAGGTTGCGCCACCGCCACCGGGGCCGCCAGGACCACCCGGTCCGCCGAATCCTGCCCGCATACCGCCGGGAGCGCCAGCACCGCCCGGTCCGGGCCCCTGGCCAGCGCGAGGAGGTCCGCCGGCGGGAGGTCCGCCAGCCGCGTCCGGCCTCATGCGCCGCGCCAGAAACGTAGCAGTCCGCTCGTCCAGCCGGCGCAACATCGAACTTTGATTGGTGTGGATGGTCACCGGCTTCTTAGTCTTCAAATCGGTCACGACCAACTCACCCTTGGCGGCATCCACCGAAACCACTGTGGCTGCAATGGTTTGGAAGGAACCGGAGACCAGCTCTTCCGCCTTGTACCGGGTACCGTCTTCGTTCTTGGCGCCCAATGCGCGAATGGTGTCGCCGGGTTGCAGGTCGTTGAAAGAACTGGGCTTGGTATCGGCAAAACGAACCGAATCGGAGGCATAGCGCCGGAAACTCGCCGCCGAGGCCTCGATCACCACGGTTTTCACCGCCCGGCTATGGGTGTCGATGGTGATCTCCTTGGCCGTTGGATTCACGGCAGTTATCGTTCCGGCGATGCCGCGCTTCTGCCATTCGGCGCTATCCTGTTGCTGCTTCTTGACGACATCGCCCTTAGTCATAGTAATTACAGTCTTTACCGTGACGGTTTTGTCGTCCGCGACCGGGCCGCGGGTCAGCAGGCGGTCGCCGACCGTGATGTCGGAAAGGGCGATTTTGGTAGCTTTTTTCTGGTCGGTTTCGCCCAGGGGCATGCGCAGGTAGATGGTGTTGTCTTGCAGCGCAACCGTGTAAGTTACTCCATCATCAGCCTTTACCTTGAGCTGTTTGGCTGCGGCGTCGATGGCGGTGACCTCGCCGGTCACTACTTTCGTGGCACCAGCGGGGGGTTGCGCGGCGGCAACGGCAAGGGATAGAATTACGGCCCAGAATCGCACTCATTGACTTGGCGAGAAAGAACTTACGAGGGTTACGGGCAGACTGTCAAGAAAGGTAAACTAACCTAGTCCTGGCTGATGATCAGCTTGTTGGTGACGGCGGTGACGCCCTTCACTTTCTTCGCCAATTTTTCGGCCTTGTTTCGCTGTTTTTCCGTCCTCACTTTGCCCGTTAATGTCACCGAACCGCCCTTCACGTCGACGTCGATCTTCATGCCGCCGACATCGGAGTCGTTCGCCAACTTGACCCGGACGTTGTCGGTGATGATGTCGTCGGTCAGGGGCAACTGCTTTTGCTTTTCCGCCGCGAGCGGCATCAACACCAGCGTGAAGAGGAGTGCAACCGCAAGGATTCGTGGCATTAATCTGATTCTCCACCGCGCATGGATCGCCAGTCAATCGAATTCAGAAACTCCTCGCTGTCGCGCCAGTCTTTTTGCACCTTGACGAAGAGCTCCAGGAAGATCTTGCGGGCCAGCAGCCGCTCCATTTCGTGGCGGGCCAAGGTGCCTATTTTCTTGAGCGTAGCGCCTTTCGCGCCGATGACGATGGCTTTCTGGCCGGTGCGTTCGACGAAGATCGCCGCGGAAATGCGGGTCAAACGCGGTGTTTCGTCCCATTTTTCGATCACAACGGCGACGGAATGGGGAACCTCCTGGCGCGTCTCGCGCAGGATCTGTTCGCGGATCAGCTCGGCGGCGAGAAAACGTTCGGGCTGGTCGGTGAGGTAGTCGGCGGGGAAGTAGGCGGGGGCTTCGGGCAAACGGGCGACGATGGCGGCGCGGAGTTGGTCGAGTCCTTCGCCCTTGACTGCCGAGATGGGAAAGTATTCGGTGAACTCGCGGATGGCTTTGATTTGCTCGATGCGAGGCAGGAGCATGCGTTTGTCGGAGAGTCGATCGATCTTGGTCAGGACCAGGAACGCCGGCGTTTCGCGCTTGGCGAGTACGTCGAGAGCCTGTGCGTCTTCGTCGGTGAAGGACGCGTTGACATCGTTCAGGTAGAGCAGCAAGTCGCGATCGGACAAAGATGTGCGGACCGTGCTCATCATTCGCTTGTTGAGCAGCGTTGTGGACTTGTGGATGCCAGGGGTGTCGAGAAAAATGACTTGAGCATTGTCCAGAGTCAGGACGCCTTCGATGGAGGTGCGGGTGGTTTGCGGCTTCTCGGAGACGATGGCGAGTTTGCCGCCGATGAGGGCGTTCAACAGCGTGGATTTGCCGGCGTTCGGCCGTCCGAGAATGGAGACGAAACCGGCGCGGTGTGGCTCAGGCATGGGTTTCCTGTTCGGCCTTGGAGACGCGGACCTGTTCGACTTTGAGCTCGTCGCCGGCCAGGACTTCGATGCGAATGCCGTCGCGCTCGATGACTTCACCCACCGTGGGGACGCGGCCAAGCCACTCCGTCACCAGGCCGCCGATGGTCGTCGATTCGGTTTCCTGATGAGGGCGGAAGCCCAGGAGTTCGTCGAGACGGTCGAGATCCACGCTGCCGGAGACTACGAATGTTCCGGCAGATTCTTCTTTCACGTCGCGTTCGGGATCGTGTTCGTCGTGAATTTCGCCGAGGATCTCTTCCACCATGTCTTCCATGGTGGCCAAGCCGGCGGTGTTGCCGTATTCGTCGATGACGATGGCCATGTGCGCGCCATCGGCCTGCATCTCGCGGAGCAGATCGTTCACCGCCTTGGTCTCCGGCACAAAGCGAATAGGCCGCGCCAGCTCCTTCACCTGGCGGCCTTTGCGGTCCTGCTCAGCCAGCTCAAACATGTCGCGGACGTGGATGAAGCCAATGATGTTGTCGATGGTTTCTTCGTAAACGGGGATGCGGGAGAAGTGATGCTCGATGACCAACTCGCGAAGGTCCTCCAGCGAGCGAGCGGCTTCAATGGCGACGATCCTGGGCCGCGGGGTCATGACTTCGCGGACGGTTTTGTCTCCGAAGGCGACGACGGATTCGATGAGCCTGCGGTCGTCTTCTTCGATGAGTCCTTCTTCTTGCCCCGCGGTGATGAGCGCTTCGATGTCGTCGGCGGCGCTGGGCGGCTCCTGATGGACGGGCTCGGGTTCGGCGAGTTCGACCAGGGATTGGAAGAAGCTGAGGATCGCCGTCAAAGGGCGGACGAGTATCGCGCAGAGCCTTAGAATCGGCGCGAGCGGAATCAGCCAGTGGCCCGTAGTTTTGCGAAAGAGCAAGGGCGCCAAGACGTAGGTGGAGAGCAGCATGGTGAGCCAGGCGAACAGTGCGGCTTCGAGGAAACGCTGCCAGCGCGGGGCGTCCTCGGTCCAAGTCATAGCCACGAAGATGAGGCCC
>DASQGY010000245.1:0-21447 GCA_035632375.1 Bryobacteraceae bacterium
CTTATGACCGATACAATCGCTCCCAACGGCCACGACACCACTCGCCAGACCAAAGCCAATCAAGCCAATTCCAAACTATCCACCGGCCCCAAAACCGATGCCGGCAAAGCGCGCTCCGCCCAGAACGCGACCACCCACGCCCTAACCGCCCGCGCCATCGTCCTCCCCACCGAAGACCCCGCCGCCTTCGAGTCGCACACCCAGAAACTCCTCGACGAATATCAACCAAAGACCCCCACCGAAGCCGGCTTGGTCAAAGCCCTGGCCGGCGCCACCTGGCACCTCCACCGCATCGACAAAATCGAAATCGCCCTCTTCTCCGAAAACTCCGGCGCCCCCGACCTCCCCACCCAATTCCGCTCCCTCGCCATCCTCAGCATGCACCGCCATCGACTTTCCCGCCAGTGCGAACTCACCCGCAAAGAGCTCCGCGACCTTCAAAGCGATCGCCGCCACGCCGAAAAGCAACAGATGGAAAAAGCCGCCAACCTCCTCGAAATGGATAAAGAAAAAGGAGTTCCCTTCGATCCAGTCGACAATGGCTTCGTTTTCTCAACCACGGAAATCGAAACCCACATCCGCCGCCGCGACCGCGCCGAGGAGGCCAAGGACGCTATGCTCGAGCGCGAATACCGCCGCAACCACCCCGACGAAGACGACGACGATGAAGAATAAGAAAGAAGACGGCCCGAAGGGCATTCCACCTTCCTCGAATTCAGCGGCGCGCAGCGCCGCATTCTTGAATTCCTCGAATTCCCTCCCCCCGGGGAATTCCTCGAATCCCTCCCTCGGGTTGCTACAATACAATTTTCAGCAAAACCCCATGAAACACACCCCCCTCGCCCTAGCCCTGGCCACGCTCTGCCTCCCTGCGTTCGCCCAGCAACGGGAAAAAGACGACCGCCAGGCCGCCCGTGAAGAGTGGTTCTACTCTCAGCGGACCTACCCGCGCACTCAAATCCCCGCCGGCGCGCGCATCAAGGCCATCGCGGAAATCCAGCGCATCGATCGCGACGCCCGTTCGCGCCACCTCGCCGCGCCGCTCTCCTCCGTCAACGCCAAACTCGCCACCACACTTGACTCCTCTACCTGGACTTCCATCGGCCCAAAGCCCACCGATTTTGGATCCACCTACGTAACCGCCGGCCGCGTCAACGCCATCGCCATCGACCCTCGTGATAACAACATCGTCTACATGGGCGCGGCCGAAGGCGGCGTCTGGAAAACCACCGACGGCGGCGCCAATTGGACCCCGCTCACCGACGACCAGCCGTCGCTCGCCAGCGGAGCAATTGCCATCGATCCGTCGAATCCCGACACGGTCTACGTCGGAACCGGCGAAGAAAATTTCGCGATCGACAGTTACTACGGCGCTGGCATCCTGAAATCCACCGACGCCGGCGCAACTTGGACCAACCTCGCCAGCGATACCTTTCTCCGAGCCACCATCGGCCGAATCGCCGTCCATCCCACCAATGGCCAAGTGCTGCTCTGCGCCGCCAATAGCGGCCTCTGGCGCTCCACCGACGGCGCTGTCACCTGGACACGCGTGTTGACTGGCACCGCCATTGCCGCTGTCTTTGACCCTACGAACCCCGACATCGCCTACTCAACCCTCGGCAACGTCAACGGCAGTACCTTGAATGGCGTGTATCGCTCCACCGATGCCGGACAAACCTGGACCCTCACCATGGGCTCCGGCGCAAATTCGCTCCCGGCCAAGAATGTCGGCCGCATCGACCTCACCATCGCGGCGTCTACTCCAACCACTCTGTACGTCGGTATCCAGGATTCTTCCTCAGCGAATTTCGGAAATCTCCTCGGCATCTACAAAACCACCGACAGCGGCGCAACTTGGAACAACCTGAACGCGCCCAACATCTGCGCCAGTCTCAACCAATGCTGGTACGACATGTCTATCCGGGTGAATCCCACGAACCCCGACGTTATTTTCGCCGTGGGCTCCCTGTCCATAATCCGCAGCCTGGATGGCGGCGCGAATTGGAGTCAGCTCAACTTCATCGGCCCGAACCGCGTCGAAATCCACACAGACGAGCACTATCTCGCGTTTACCAACGATGGAACCAAGCTTTACATTGGCAACGATGGTGGAATGTACAGCACTACCGACATTACGAATCCGCAAGTGAATTGGACGGAGCTCAACGACACTCTCGGCATCACCCAGTTCTATCCAGGCATTTCCGTTCATCCCTCGGACTCCAACATCGGATTCGGCGGCGCGCAAGACAACGGCACGCAACGATACGGCGGAGCGGCAAGTTGGAACAACGTTACCTGCGGCGATGGAGGCTCCACTGCAATCGATTTCACGCTGCCCACCATCGCCTACGCGGCCTGCCAGAGCATTCAGGTCCTACGCACCGCAACCGGCGGCAACAACTGGTCGCGAAGCCAATACGGAATCACTAGCAGCGATCGAGTCCAGTTTATTCCGCCGATGGTAATCGATCCCTCCAATTCGCAAACCGTCTACTTCGGAACATTTCGCCTCTGGCAGACCCGCGACGGCGGCGGAAAGTGGATCGCCATCTCGCCCGATCTCACCGGCGGAAAATCCACGCTGAAAGCCATCGCTCCCTCCCCCAGCGACCCCAATACGGTCTTCGTTGGTTTTGCGAATGGCAAAGTCTACTCCACCAACGACGCCCTCGATGGAGTCAATGCTACCTGGACCGAACGAACTACGGGACTCGCCGTTCGAGCAGTGACGGGTATCACCGTCGACCCGATTGATCCGGCCACCGCCTATGTCACGTTCTCCGGATTCTCCGGCGTCAGCCCCAGCGCCCACGTTTATCGGACCAAGGACGGCGGAGCGAATTGGACCGACATCAGCGGCAATCTTCCCGACATCCCGGTCAACGCCTTGGTTGTCGATCCGGATATCCTGGACACTCTGTACATCGGAACCGATGCCGGAGTGATGATCTCCACTGATGCCGGTGTCACTTGGTCCAGCCTGGGTAAGGGGCTGCCGCGAGTCGTGGTTACCGGCCTGGCTCTCCAACGGAGCGGACGTCTCCTGCGCGCCGGCACCCATGGCCGCAGCATGTGGGACATCCTGGTACCGCTGCCGTCCGACACTCTGCAGCCCACCTTGGCCGCCGCGTCGCCCAGTTCGGTAGACTCCGGCGGCGGCGATTTCACGCTCGTCGTTACCGGCAAAAACTTCGCACCGGGAACTACCCTCCGCTGGAATGGATTCGCTCGCCCCACCAACGTTCTCGATGCCACGCATCTCAACGCGACCATCGCCGCCAGCGACATCGCGCAAGCCGGCCGCGCCAGCATCGACGCCTTTAGCCCTTCTCGCGGCGTCGGCGTGTCCAATTCGCTATTGTTCAACATTGGCCCGGCGCCAAGCACTGCCCCGGCGGCTTTCGTCAATGATGCCTATCCGCTGGGAGGCAGCGCGCTCGCGCCTGGAAGCATCGCTTCGCTCTACGGGGTCAATCTTGGCAGCGGCGTGTCCATCGCCGACGTCGCTCCGCCCCTCCCGTTCTCGCTCGGCGGAACCACCATGTTGATTGCCAATGCACCAGTGCCGCTTTTCTTCGTGTCGCCCGGCCAAATCAACTTCCAGGTTCCTTGGATCCTCAGTAACGGGCCAGTCCAGGTGCCGCTCAACATAGCACTCGGCCAACTGAACCAAACCATCACCGTCGTTATTACGCCCTTCGCGCCCGGGCTGTTTACTACAAATTCTCAGGGCACCGGCCAGGCATCGGCGCTGATCGCCGGCACCGGGACTATCGTCGCCCCAGTCGGCGCTTTCCAGGACTCCCGGCCCGCCCAGAAGGGCGAATTCGTTTCGCTCTATTGCACCGGGCTCGGCAATGTCACGCGTCGGCCCAGTGCCGGCAGTCCATCTCCTTCCACTAACTTAGCCTTCACACTCACTTCTCCCAACGTCACGGTTGGAGGGGTGAATGTCACCAGTATTCCTTTCTCCGGACTCGCGCCCGGCTTCGTCGGTCTCTATCAAGTGAATATCCAGATCCCGGACACCGCGCCAAGCGGCGACGCCGTCGACGTGGTCCTCACCATTGGCGGCGTCAAGTCCAACACCGCTACAATCGCAGTGCAGTAGTGGACTTTTCAAACATACTCATCCGCGCCACCAACTGGGTGGGCGACGCCGTAATGTCCCTACCCGCGTTGCGCGCCATTCGCCGCCGATTTCCTAAGGCGCGCATCACCATCTTGGCCAAGCCCTCAGTCGCCGATCTCTGTCCGGCCGATGAAGTGATCCTGTATCAAGGGAAATCCTACCGGCGCATCGCGCGCGAGTTACGCAAACGCAATTTCGACTGCGCCATCCTGTTGCAGAACGCGTTCGAAGCGGCCTGGATCGCCTGGCTCGCGCGAATTCCAAATCGCATCGGCTACAATCGCGATGGCCGCGCGCTTCTGCTCACCCAAGCGATCAAAGTCCCCGAGCCCGGCGAGATCCCCCGTCATCAACGCTTCTACTACCTGGAACTCCTGCGCCGCGCCGGCGTGATCGACCAGCTTCCCGAGTGCGAAGCGATTCAACTGCCTCGCACAGCGAATCCGCAGAAGGTGATCGGTGTCAGCCCCGGCGCAGCATACGGCAGCGCCAAGCGTTGGCTCCCCGAGCGCTTCGCCGAAGCCGCGTCGAAGTTGGCCGCCGCTCGCGGCGCGTCCATAGCCTTGTTCGGCTCCCCATCCGAGCGCCCCTTGTGCAACCAAATCGCCCAGCTCATCCACGGCCCGGTCGTCACCAACCACGCCGGCCAAACCACCCTAGCCCAATTCATCGACCTAGCCGCCGCTTGCGAGTTGTTTCTAACCAACGACTCCGGCGCAATGCACATCGCCTCCGCGCTAGGCGTCCCGACGGTAGCCATCTTCGGCGCAACCGACCACATCGCCACCGGCCCCACCGGCGCCAGCGCGCGCGTAGTCCGCGAGCCAGTGGAATGCAGCCCCTGCCTCCTCCGCGAATGCCCCATCGACCACCGCTGCATGACCCGCGTCACCACTCAACGCGTGCTCGAACAAGCCCTCCAGTTGCTAGACTGAAACTTTGCAGAGGCCTGTACAATGTGGGGCAGGTTGAAAACCTGCGGCCGATTGTCAATCGGCCCGTTCGGTTCCAAAATAAATTGGACACCAGATCAAAAATCGTAGCCCGCGCCGAGGCCCATCGGCATCTCGGAGCGAAGGCCGCCCGCTGGGTCTCCGGCCACTTCGATCCGTTGCTGGCCGCACACGTCCGCCGCCTCCGCCACTACTCCGCCGAAGGCCAATCTCTAGTAGTAGAAATAACCAACCCGCCGAAGCCCTTGCTTTCCGCCCAAGCCCGCGCCGAACTGGTAGCCGCTCTCTCCATGGTGGATTACGTAATCCTGCCCGACGGCCCGTCCACTTCAGAACCAATCAACGACGCCCCCATCACCGCCCACTTCATCGATCACGTCCGCACCCGTCACCAGCTAGAGGCCAAGCAATGACCGGCCCGCGGATTCTCGTGGTCCGCTTAGGCGCAATGGGCGACGTTATCGCCGCACTCCCCGCCGTCGCCAGCCTCAAGCACAGCATCCCGCACTCCCGCATCACCTGGGTCATTGAACCAAAATGGGCGCCTCTCCTCGAAGGCAATCCTTACATCGACTCCATCCTGACTCTCGATCGCCGTTCGCTCTCCAGCATCCACCACGCCTGGCGCGAGCTTCGCGCCGCCCGCTTCGATTTCGCCGTCGATTTTCAGGGCCTCATCAAATCGGCCCTGGTGGCAGCCATCGCCCGCCCGGAACGCATCTTCGGTTTCGGTGCGCCGCACGTCCGCGAAATCCCCGCCTCTTGGTTCTACTCTACGAAGGTTGCCATTCGCTCCGACCATGCCGTCGACCGCAACCTCGACCTCGCCGCCGCCGCCGGAGCCTCCAGCATCCTGCGCACGTTTCCGCTGCCGCAAGGTCAGCCGGAAGGGACGCTGCCCGAGAGCGAGTTCGTCTTGGCCAGTCCGCTGGCGGGCTGGGGCGCAAAACAGTGGCCGCTGGAATACTATCCGCAACTGGCCGAGAAGCTGCGCAGCGAATGCGGCATCGCCTTGGTGCTCAACACCGCAGAACCGCTTCAGCTCGATGGCTGTGAGCAACATGTGTCAGGGCTACCCGGACTGATTCATGCCACCCGCCGGGCCGCCGCCGTGGTCGGCCTCGATAGCGGCCCAATGCACTTGGCAGCCGCGCTCGGCAAACCAGGCGTAGCAATCTACGGCCCCTCCGATCCCGCCCGGCACGGCCCGTACAGCGGATCGTTGACCGTGCTCCGCAGCCCCGCCGCCATCACCAGCTACCGCCGTTCAGCCGACCCAGATCCAAGCATGCGCGCGATCACACCCGAGCAGGTCTTCACCACCCTAGAGCCGATTCTTGCCTCCGCCCACAAGCGCCCATGAGCGTTTTTCCCAAGCCCTACGCCGACCGCGTAGCGCGTCTCCGCGTGACACTCGGCTTCGTGATGGTAATCGCCTTCGCTTGGCTCTCCAATCCCAATGAGCTCTCGCTCACGCTCGGCCTCCCGATCTCCGTCCTGGGCCTCGCCCTCCGCGCCTGGGCCACCGGCCACCTGGAAAAAAACCAGCGCCTAACGGAAAGCGGTCCCTACGCCCACGTCCGCAACCCGCTCTATCTCGGCACAGCTCTGGTCGCCGCAGGCTTGGCGACAGCCAGCAGAAGTTGGCCCCTAGCCGCACTATTCACCGCAGTCTTCGTCCTGATCTACCTCCCAGTGATCGAACTGGAAGAGCAACACCTGTCAACTCTCTTCCCCGAATTCCGCGCCTACGCCCAGCGAGTCCCCCAACTAATCCCAACTTGGGGCAAGGCGCGAAGCACCGCCCAATTCCGCGCAAGCCTCTACATAAAGAATCGCGAATACCAAGCCCTCCTAGGTTTCGCTGTGGGCGCAGCCGTCCTAATCGCCAAGCTCACCATTCCTGGAATTCATGAATTCTTGAATCCTTGAATTCCAGTATCCTGAAATCATGTGCGGCATCGTCGGCTACATCGGCAACCAGAAAGCCGTCCCCATCATTCTCGACGGCCTGCGTCGCCTGGAATATCGCGGCTACGACTCCGCCGGCATTGCCGTACTAAATGGCGACAACCACCTCGCCGTCCGCCGCGCCTCCGGAAAACTCCGCAACCTGGAAGAAGCGATCCGCATAAATCCCGTCGACGGTCCCTACGGTATCGGCCACACGCGCTGGGCGACGCATGGACGCCCCACCGAAGAGAACGCGCATCCCCACCGCGATTGCACCGGCGACATCGTCGTAGTCCACAACGGCATCGTCGAGAATTACCTCCAGCTCAAGCACCAGCTCCAGCTCGAAGGCCACAAGTTCGTCACCGAAACCGACACCGAAGTGATCGCCCACCTGGTGGAGAAGCATTTCGAAGGTAATCTCGAGGAAGCCGTTCGCAAGTCCGTTCGAGAACTAACCGGAGTGTTCGCCCTCGGGATCATTTCCAGTTCCGATCCAAACAAAATCGTCGCCGCGCGTTCCGGACCGCCCGTAGTGATCGGCCTCGGCGACGGTGAGTATTTTGTCGCCTCCGACGTACCTGCCATCCTCAGCCACACGCGCGACATGTTCTTCCTGTCGGACGGCGACATCGCCATCCTCACGCCGGAAGGCGTCCACCTCACCGACTTCAACGGCCATCCCATCAAGCGCAACGTCACGCACATTCTCTGGGACCCCATCATGGCCGAGAAGGGCGGCTACAAGCATTTCATGCTCAAGGAAATCTTTGAGCAGCCGCGCGCCGTGCGCGACACCATGCTAGGACGCGTGGGACAGGAATCGGGCCGAGTGTTCCTGGACGAAATGGACATTAGACCCGAAGAGTTTCGCCAGCTCGAAAATATCAGGATCGTCTCCTGCGGCACCAGTTGGCATTCCGCGCTGGCTGGCAAGTTCATGATCGAGAAGCTGGCCCGCATCCCCACCGAAGTGGATTACGGCAGCGAATTCCGCTATCGCGATCCCATCATCACGCTCGGCGACCTGACCATCGTTATCTCGCAATCGGGCGAGACCGCGGATACTTTGGCCGCCCAGCGCGAAGCCAAGCAGAAGGGTTCGAAGACCCTGGCCATCAGCAACGTCGTCGGTTCGATGCTGACCCGCGACGCCGACGGCACGTTGATGACTCACGCCGGCCCCGAGATCGGCGTCGCCGCCAGCAAGACGTTCACCTCCCAGCTCACCGCGCTCTTCATCCTGGCTATGTACCTCGGTCAGGTGCGCAAGATTTTGGCGCCCGAAGAGTCCACCAAGCTGGTCCAGGAGTTGGTGCGCCTCCCCGGCAAAATGGAAACCGTTCTAAGCCGCGACGCCATCTACGACGATCTGGTGAAGAAACTCTTCCGCTCCACCGATTTCCTTTTTCTCGGCCGCGGCGTTCACTTCCCTATCGCGCTGGAAGGCGCGCTGAAGCTGAAGGAAATCTCTTACATTCACGCCGAAGGCTATCCCGCCGGCGAGATGAAGCATGGGCCAAACGCGCTGATCGACGAAAATCTCCCCGTGGTCGTGTTGGCCACCCGCGATCCGGACAGCGCCGAGAGCAAGCTCCGCTACGAGAAAACCATTTCCAATATTCAGGAAGTGAAAGCGCGCAGCGGCATCGTGATCGCGGTGGTCTGCGAAGGCGATGCCGAGGAGGTGGGCAAGATGGCCGATTTCCTGATCACCATCCCGCCGACCACCGAATTGCTGCTGCCGATTCTGGAGATCATCCCGCTGCAGCTTCTCGCCTATCACATCGCCGTCCGCCGGGGCTGCGATGTGGATCAGCCGCGCAATCTGGCCAAGAGCGTGACGGTCGAGTGAAGCAGATCACACACCAGATCCACATCGCCACGCGCGGCAAAGGCTTGTACGAATTCACCGCCGAGATCGAATCCTGGCTGCGCACGCACCAGCCGCAAACCGGATTGCTCACCATTTTCTGCCAGCACACCTCCGCATCGCTGGTAATTCAGGAAAATGCCGATCCCGACGTCGTCGCGGATCTGGCCGATTTCTTCAGCCGCCTGGTCCCCGAAGACACCCGCCTCTATCGCCACACCGCGGAAGGCCCCGACGACATGACCTCCCACATCCGCTCCGCACTCACCCAAACTCAGCTCTCCATCCCGATTCATCAAGGCAAGCTCGCGCTAGGCACATGGCAGGGCGTGTACCTATTCGAACATCGTGTCCGCCCGCACCACCGCAGCGTGGTTTTGCACCTACTAACGGAATAAACGGACGGAGTTCTCCTTCAGGGCAGACAACAGCCAGCTATTTACAACCATAATGTCGTTCCATTGCACTTTGTGCCTTGACATTGTGTTTATAGTGTTCTAGCATCGTTCAATGCAAAGGGATAAGCGGCTTTGAGCAGGAATTCGATGGACCCCCATGTTCTAGCTTCTTTGGTAGACAGTCGCCGGAACTGGGAAGATCGAATTTCGAAATCTCTGACACATTTTTGATCACTCCTGAGCGAATCCAGGCAGGTTCTGGATGGAGATTTACATGAGCGAGGATGTCACAATGCAGACACCTGGTTTCGTTGCCTCGGAACCAATGATGGATGTGTACGCGCGGGGTATCGATCTTGTCAACCGCCTGGAGCGGGAATGCTGTGGTGACAATGAGAACCGGACCGCTGGACTTAACGCGATTCGGACAATACTTGCATCCGGCCTTGAACGCACTCTGGCACTGAATCCCGGTGAGGCGACTGGCGAGTCAAGCGGCCAAGTCATAGGCAAGGCAATCGGGGTCGGACGGGAGGTCTTTGAGGGACTCTTGGGCGGAGTCGAAGATACCGGGCCGGCTTCCGTTATCCCAATCGAGGGCTTTGTATCGTTTGACACTTTGTTCGGGATCAACCGTCTGCCTGGGGAACCTCCCGAACCTGGGATCGATCCCGGACAGGCCCGAGATTTCATCGAGCGCCTCATTAAATTGCTGACCGACCTTCTTGAAGAACTCGAACATGCCAATGGACGTTCAGTCGAGCTGCGGAGGCAAATTAAGGAGTGGCTGGACTTCTTCAAGCAGCTCCTGACCTATATTGCCGGCGGCGGCACCGTGGCCAGGCGCTACATCCTAGATGTTCTATCGAAGTTCACGATGTTTCTGTACCGCATATTCGCCCAGGTCGGCCGACTGATTGGTCGTCGGCTCATCTTTCCGATATGCTCGCTCATTTGGTCGTTCTTACAATCGATCGGTGTTGCCTTTGGCGCTGAAGCTGGCACAGCCCTCGCTGGTGCTGCGGGACTAGGAGTCATTGCAGCTTGTCTAATCGCTTTGGGTGTCGGTGTAGCCATTGGTAAATGGATTGGCGGCATCGAGATCAAAGGCAAGACGGTTGTAGACTGGATCGCCGACGGCATGTATTGGCTCGTGTCGGACGACTGCGACGACATCTACGCCGTCTACATCGAGATGCGAAATCTGCGACGAACCTACGAATCATCAGGTCCGACGCTCGACAAAAGCGTCATGATTCCTCTGTTGGTTAATGAGGCTGCTGCCCTTAAGCGCTACTTAGACAAGCCGTGCCCGGACACCGGGCACGCGTTTGCGAAGGAGCTTGAGCGTCTTAGGAAGCGCCTGGAGGTATTTGGAGTAACAATTCACTAGCGTCTAGGAGTTCTGCACCTCTTGATGTCGTGACATATAGTTGTTACGCTGCCTATATGAAGCGCACTACGGTCTTTCTGCCGGACGATCTGCATGAGCGCCTTAGCCAGGAAGCGTTTCGATCCCGCATCAGCATGGCCAGCCTCATCCGGACCAGATTAGAGAAACGTCGTGCTGCCAAGAAGCGATCGAAAGCCCAAACCGACCCATTGCTGAGGGTGGCAGGAATCTATCGCGGCCCAGTTATCAGTAATTCAATTGATGAAGATCTTTACGGGATCTGAGTCCCTCTTCGTCGATACTTGGGGATGGCTCGTTCTAGCCAACGAAAAGGATCCGAAAAATCATAGCGTTGTACAGATGCAGCAGGAATCCGAAGAACGAGGTCGGCGGTGGATTACTTCCGACTACGTATTGGATGAGGCAGTTACGCGCCTGTTCCCGGAAATGGGTTTCCAGCGGGCGAAGGAGTTCTTCGAAGCGATCTTCGCTTCCGCCGAAGGTGGCTCGCTGGTCATCGAGACCATTGACTCAGCGCGATTTCAAGCCGCGTGGCGACTGCGCTTTCGATACAAAGATAAGCCGCGAATCTCCTTTACCGATGTCACCAGCTTTGTCGTAATGCGAGAAGCCGGTATTCGACATTGTGCTAACCGGCGACGCCCATTTCGCTCACGCCGGCCGCGGGTTCCACATCCTTCCGTAGGTCGGCCTCCGCCGTGTCACTGCTGACACACGGCCACGCAACTCGCATCTGCCGATATCGCTGAATCAATAGGTTAGCTCCTGGCCACCACAGTGCATTTCTCCTCGGCATGAGAGCGAGGGGAATGGCAATGCAAGCGATAAAGCTCCTGGCAATTCTGGCTGCGGCGACTACCGAGGTCTTCGCCGAAGGCGGCACGCGGCGGTTGGTGATCAGCATTCCGGATCGCAAGATCGCGCTGCTCGAAGACGGGCGCGTGGTGAAGGTTTATCCGATCGCGGTGGGCAAGAGCAGCACGCCGAGTCCGAACGGCAACTTCCACATCGCCACGCGCGTGATCAAGCCGACATGGTTTCAGCCCGGCAAGGTGGTTGGACCCGGACCGGCCAATCCGTTAGGCACCCGCTGGATGGGCCTCGGCTACAAAGGCTACGGCATTCACGGAACCAATCGGCCGCGCTCCATCGGTCACGCCGCATCGCATGGCTGCATACGGATGCGAAATCACGATGTCGAGGAATTGTTTGAACTGGTGGAAGTGGGCGACGCCGTGGATCTGGTCACAGAAGTGACCGGCGAAGTAGCGAAGGCGTTCCAAGACAGCGAGGCCACCAGCGTGGCTGCGGGAGGTGGACAATGAGCGGCCTGAATTTCCTGGGTGATTTTCCGCAAGTGGCGATAGCCATGGCGTTCAGTATCGGTTGCGCGCTGCTCGCATCCTTCATTTGCCTGCGCATCATTCTGAGGCTGGTGACACGCGAACAGTATAATGTGACCGATGCTCCGCGTCGCGTTCGCGCTCTTGTTTGGGTGGATCCTTCCGCTGCCGGCGCAGGCGCAGCCGATGGGCGAGGCGGCGCAACAAATGGCGGCCCGTATCTCCTCCCTGCTGCAGCGCCGCGCAACCGTTTCTCTCGAATTCCAAAATCTGACGCAGTTGCCGCCCGCCGACTCGTCGAGCTTTCGCAGCGCGCTGGAGGAGGAACTGCGGAAGGCCGGACTGGAGATGGCGAACACGGCGCAGCCTGATTTCCGATTGCGCGTCACCGCCTCCGAGAATGTTCGCGGCTTACTGTTCGTCGCGGAGGCGGCCTCAGGCGACAACCGGCAGGTGACCATGCTGCCCTGGAATTTGCCGCCGCGCGCGGCAGCGAAGCCGAGGATAAGGATCGCGATGCAACCGATCTGGGAACAAGCCGAGCCCGTGTTGGATCTGCTGCTGCTCGACTCCGGGTCGACAATGTTGGTGCTGGGACCGGCCAAAGTATCGAACTTTCGGATGGTGAACGGCAAGTGGAATCCGGCGGGTGGCGTCGCGATATCCATGCTGCGTCCGCTTCCCCGCGATCCGCGTGGACGGCTGGAGTTGAGTGCATCTGGCTTCCGTGTATATCTGCCGGATGCGACGTGCAGCGGTGTGCTGCAGCCGGATCTGAAGCTCACGTGCTCTGCCGCGAACGAGCGCTGGCCTCTGGGCGGCGCGCAAGTGCGCTGGCAGAACGATCGGAATCTGCTCGAATCGGACAGTCCACGCGGTCCTTTTTACACAGTAGCGGTGGGATTGCTAGCCACCGCCGAGGGGCGCATTCAGGATCGTAATGGCGAGCAGGTGTCCGGTGCGGATGGCTGGGGCAGCGATGTCGTGTCTGTTGACAATCCGTGCGGAGCTGATCCCGCCTTGGTCGTCGCCAAAGCCGGAGACGGCCGCGACCATGATGAAGTGCAAGCCTACGAGATGGTGAACGGGCTGGCCAGAGCGGCCAGCGAACCAGTGAGTTTGCCAGGCGCAGTGACCGCGCTGTGGCCGGCGGAATCGCGCGGACAGGCCACGCTGGTGATTCGAGATTCAAAGACAGGAAATTATGCGGCTTCACGGCTGGGCTTGGCTTGCGCTGAGTAGCCTGCTCGCATTCCCGCTGGCGGGGGCCACTCGTCCGCGCTATGGAGGCGCGCTCACGGTGGATCTCTCGGCAACCTGGTCGACGCTCGATCCCGCCGACGGGTTTCCCGAGTCGCTCTCGCCGTTGATCGCGGAGACTCTGGTGCGACTGAATGCGAAGGGCGAAGCCGAGCCTCTGCTGGCTACCAATTGGCAGCGCGACGCCGATCGCAAGCGATGGCGATTTGTGCTGCGGCCGAGAGTGTTTTTTCATGACGGCGAACCGCTGACCGCGGCCAGCGCAGCTTTATCGCTCGCACCGGCGCTGAAGAAACGCTACGGCGACATCGGCATAACGGCTGGCAGCTCAACCTTGCTTATCCAGTCGGATCGCCCCATGCCCGACTTATTGACCGAGCTTGCAAACCCGCGCATGGCCATCCATCGCAAGAGCGACAAGATCGCGCTCATTGGAACTGGACCGTTCCGTATTTCCGCGTGGGAGCCAGGCCGGCGGCTTACCTTGGCGGCGTTTGAAGACTACTGGGGAGGCCGGCCGTTCCTGGATACCGTGAACATCAATCCGGGCGCCGCGCGCGCGAGTGCAGATGTGTTCGATCTGCCCGTCGGACCCGGTCGGCGCATCGTGCCCGACCGCACGCGCATATGGTCGTCCGCGCCGCGGGAACTGGTCGCCGTGCTGGTGCCGAATGTGCAACCGGTGGTGCAGCAGGCGCTGGCGCTCGCCATCGACCGCGCACCGATCGTGACCGTGCTCACGCAACGGAAAGGGGAAGCTGCCTACGGCTTGCTGCCGCAGTGGCTGAGCGGGTACTTGTTCCTGTTCGCCACGCCGCCCGACGTCGCGCGCGCCAAGGCAATGATGGGACAATTGCGGATCGCGCCCCTGACGCTCAGTTATCCGGCGAACGATGCGTTTTTGCGCTCAGTGGCCGACCGCGTTGCGCTGAATGCGCGCGATGCCGGCATCGTGGTACAGCCAGTTGCGGGAGCGAATGGCAACTTGCGCCTGGTTCGATTGCCGCTCGAATCCACCGATGCCGTCGCCGAACTGGTTCGCCTCGCTGGCGTGCTCGGAGTGCCGGAGCGCGCATCGGCTCTCAACGCAGCGAAACCGGAAACGCTTTATGAAACCGAACGGCTGCTGCTGGAAGAGCACCGGATAATTCCGCTCTTGTATCTCCCGGACGTTTATGGCTTGGGGCCGCGCGTGCGCAACTGGGACGCCGCGCAGAAGAACGGTTCGTTCCGATTGCACCTGGAGAACGTTTGGGTGGAGCCGTGAGCTTCCGCACCAAGGTGTTCCTCAGCATCACGGCCACGGTGGTGTTCGCGGTGTGGATTGTCGCCTGGGCCGTGTCGACGTTGGTCACCAAGTCGTTCGAGCGGCGCGACGCGCAACGCACTACCATGCTGGTTGCGCAATTTCAGCGCGAGTTCGACCGGCGCAAGGCCGACGTGGCGCGACGCATGGAGGCCGTCGCCAGCTCCGATGCCGTGTTGCGTATAGCCGTCAATCTCGGTTCGCCGCAGCCGGATACAGCTCAGTTCTACGCGGAGGCGCAGACGTTGGCCCGAGAGCAATCGCTCGATTTTCTGGAGTTGGTTGCACCGGATGGCGCCATCATCAGCTCGGCGGAGTGGCCGGCGCGCTTCGGGTACAAGGAGAACTGGCTGAGCCAGGCTGCCGATAGCAAGGAGGTCTTTCTTCGACGAGAAGATCTCGCCGACGGCCCGGCGCTCGGTCTGGTGAGTGTGCGGACGTTGAAAGCGGGCAACGGGTTGCTCTACGTCGCCGGAGGGCAGCGCTTGGACAAGGAGTTTCTCGATTCCCTGCCCGCCAGCGAAGGCATGCGCGTGCAGCTCTACCGGACTTTCGATCCGCCCGATCCGAATGCCAAGACAGCGGCGATTTACCAGGAGGTTCAGAAGCAACCGAAGGAGCTGACGCGTACAACTAACGAAGCAACCGTTACGGCCATTCCACTACCCGGCCGCGACAATCAACTTCTGGCGATCCTGCTGGTAGAGAACTCACGCGCGGAGCTGGCAAATCTCAAGGCCTCGATTCGCGGAACGGCCTTGCTGGTTGGTGGCATTGGCGTACTGCTTGGGCTAGCGCTGAGTTTTTGGACCGCATCGCGCGTCACGCGGCCGCTACGCCAACTTGCTTCGAGCGTGCGGCAGGTGGCGGGTGGAGATTGGGACACGCGGTCGACGGTTGAGTCCCGCGATGAAGTGGGACAACTGGCGGGCGATTTCAATCGCATGACCGAGCAGCTTGTCGAACAGCGCGATCGCATGATCCAGGCCGAACGCGTCGCCGCCTGGCGCGAACTGGCCCGCCGCCTGGCGCACGAGCTGAAGAATCCGCTATTCCCACTGCAAATCACCATCGAGAATCTGCAGCGCGCGCGCCAGACATCGCCGCAGCAGTTTGACGAAGTGTTTCGCGAGAGTACGTCGACACTGCTGGCCGAACTGGAAAACCTCAAGCTGATCGTTGGCCGGTTCAGCGACTTTGCCAAGATGCCTGCGCCGCAACTGGAACCCGTGGATCTGAACCGGATTGCCCGTGAGGTGATTGCCCTGTTCGACGCGCAGATCCATGCTCCCGGCCGGCCACCGGTGGAAACAAGTCTGCGCCTTGATGAGAATCCGGCCACTGTCTCCGCCGATCCGGAGCAGATCCGGCGCGCGCTCCGTAACCTTGTCCTGAACGCTCTGGACGCGATGCCCAAGGGCGGTACGCTGGCAATCCGCACCGAACGCACCGACGGCAAGATGGCGCTGGAAGTATCGGACAGCGGAGAAGGACTGACACCGGAAGAATGCGAGCGCCTGTTCACGCCGTACTACACCACCAAACAGCATGGGACCGGCCTCGGTTTGGCCATCGTACAGTCCGTGGTGAGCGATCATAAAGGCACCATCTCGGTACACAGCGAACCGGGCAAAGGCACAACGTTTCGAATCGAGTTGAAGGTATGAGCAAACTGCTGCTGGTGGATGACGACGCAAATACGCTGGCATCCTTGTCGCGCGCGTTCCGGTTGGCCGGCCATGAGGCTGTGGTGTGCGACAACACCGACCGCGCGCTGGACTTGGCCAAGACGCAACGCTTCGACATGATTCTCTCCGACGTGGTGATGCCGGGCAAAGACGGCCTCACGCTTCTCGCGGAATTGCGGGCCGCAGGAATCGCGACGCCGGTGGTGATGATCTCCGGGCAAGCGAACATCGAGATGGCCGTGCGCGCGACGCGTCTCGGCGCGGTTGATTTTCTGGAGAAGCCGCTGTCCACGGAAAAGCTTTTGGTGACGCTGGAGAATACGGTTAAGATCTCGCGGCTGGAGGACGAGAACCGGCGGCTGAAGCAGCGCGCGGGCAAGCAGGAGCTGGTGTGGAAGTCGGCGGTGATGCAAGGCGTGATGGCCAAGGTGGAGCGCGTAGCCGCCAGCGAGACGCGAGTGGCGATACTGGGTGAAACCGGGACCGGCAAGGAGTTGGTGGCGCACACGCTGCACCACAAGAGCCCGCGGCACGCCGGACCGTTCGTCACGCTGAACTGCGCCGCAGTGCCGGCTGAGTTGATTGAATCGGAATTGTTCGCTCACGAAAAGGGCGCGTTCACCGGCGCGACGTCGCGCCACTTGGGCAAGTTTGAACAGGCGCACGGGGGCACGCTGTTCCTGGACGAGATCGGCGACATGCCCGCGTTGATGCAGGCGAAGTTGCTGCGGGTCCTGGAGCAGAAGGAAGTGGAGCGCATCGGCAGCGACCGTTCCATAGAAGTGGACGTACGCGTGATCGTCGCCACGCATCGCAACCTGGAGGAATTGGTGCGCAAGGGCGAGTTTCGCCAGGATCTGTATCATCGAATTTTTGTGTTTCCAATTACGCTTCCGCCGTTACGCGATCGCAGTGACGACATCCCGCTGTTGGTCGACTACTTTGCGCGCGCCGTGGCGGAACAGAACGACTGGAAAACTCGCGAGATCACGCCCGAGGCCTATACCGAGCTGCAGCGATACTCCTGGCCGGGCAACGTGCGGGAATTGCGCAATGTAGTGGAGCGCCTGCTGCTGCTGGCCGACGATCGCGTGGATCGGGCGACAGTGCGCTTGGCCCTGCCGGCGGCTGCGGAGCCCGCGGTTTCCGATGGCACGGGAACTCTGGCGGATCGTATGGACGCGCACGAACGCGACTTGATTCTGGCGGAGCTGAAAAGACACAACTACAAAATGACGGACACCGCGCGGGCGCTGGGGTTGGAGCGCAGTCACCTGTACAAGAAGTGCCAGCAGTTGGGTATTGATCACAGGAGCGCCTAGCAGGATATTGAGCTTCCAGATGCCATAAAATGGCAGGTCGTCATCATTTGGCGGATTTGATAGAATTGGCATTATGAAGTCTCTTACCGTAAAGGTCGACGGCTCCGGCCGAATACTGCTTCCCGTCAAAGTCCGCGAGAAGTTGGACTTGAAGCAAGGCTCGAAGCTTACACTCCACCTTGGCAAGGACAGCTTGCGGCTGACGACTCAGGCCCAGGCCATCAAGCGCGCACAGGAGTATTTTTCCCGCCTTCCGCGGGGGCGCATGCTCGCGTCCGACGAATTGATCCAGGAGCGTCGGAGGGAGGCGCGCCGTGAATGGTCGACGTGAGTATGTGCTCGACTCGACAGCTCTGCTCGCGCTGGTCTTTCGAGAGACCGGCTGGGAAAAGGTGGTTGACTTGGCACCGCGTTCCTCAATCGGCGCAGTGAATCTCACCGAAACGATTCACAAGCTAATACACCGTGGTTCTTCCGCTCACGCCGCGGAAGATCTGCTCCAGAAAATGGAACTGGACGTTGTGGATTGGTCCGAGGACCTAGCCTACCGCAGCGCGGAATTTGCGATGTTCGGCCGTTCCCACGGCCTTTCCCTCGGCGACCGTGCATGCCTGGCCTTGGCCAAGCACCTGCATGCCACTGCCGTGACCTCCGATCGCGCTTGGCGCGAAATTCGCGGCTTGGGCGTTCCCGTCCTGATGTTTCGATAGGGTTGTGTGATATTCTGCTTCCATGAAAGTCGGATGCTTCACTGCACTGCTGTCACAGTTTTCTCTCGATAAAGTCCTGGAGAAACTGCGTAGCCTTAATATCTACACCGTCGAGTTGGGTACGGGAAACTATCCCGGCGATCCGCACTGCAAGTTGTCGATGCTCAACGACCGGCATGCGCTCAAGGAGTTCAAGCAGAAGCTGGAAGGCAACGGGTTCACCATCAGCGCACTGAGTTGCCACGGCAATCCGCTGCATCCGAATTCTGCCGTCGCCAAAGCGTATCAGGACATCAGCAAGAAGACCGTGCGGCTGGCGGAGAAACTTGAAGTTCCGGTGGTGATCGATTTCTCCGGATGCCCTGGCGACTCCGACAAGGCCAAGTACCCGAACTGGGTCACCTGCCCCTGGCCGCCCGAGTATCTGGATGTGCTGGCCTGGCAGTGGGACAAGAAGGTGATTCCCTACTGGACCAAGCACGCGCAGTTCGCCAAGGATCATGGCGTGAAGATCGCCATCGAAATGCACCCAGGTTTCGTTTGCTACAGCCCGGAGACATTGCTGAAGCTGCGGCATGTCGCAGGGAACACCATCGGCTGCAATTACGATCCAAGCCACATGTTCTGGCAGGCCATCGATCCCATCAAAGCGATCCGCGTGCTGGGCGATTCCATCTTCCACGTACATGCGAAGGACACGCAGATTTACGAATCGAATCTGCCGAAGACCGGAGTGTTGGATACCAAGATCTACACCGATGAACGCAACCGATCGTGGATTTTCCGCAGCGTCGGTTACGGCCACGCGTTCGGTTGGTGGAAAGAATTCATCTCCACGCTGCGTATGTACGGCTACGATTACGTGCTGTCCATCGAGCACGAAGACACGCTGATGTCGCCCGACGAAGGGCTGGCCAAGGGCGCGGCGTTTCTGAACTCGATCGTGATCAAGGATCAGCCGACCGCGCCTTGGTGGGTGTAATTCACCCTTTCACAGGCTAAAGCGTGTGCCACCTTTGCACCGTACTTTTCAAGTGGTGGCGCCGGCTTCAGCCGGTGACCGCCCGTTGTTTACGCTCACATCGTTATCACGACGCGGAATTTCGCTTCGCCCGACATCATGCGTTCGTAGGCTTTTGCGGCCTGTTCCAGCGGGAATTTCTCGATCATCGGGCGCACTCCCGTCATCTCTGAAAAGCCGAGTGTATCCTCGGAGTCGATCGCTACGCCGGCGGCCCATCCTTGAATGGAGCGCATGCCGCCGATCAGTTGAATGGGCGAGACTTCAATCGGATCCTGCGACGCGCCGACCACTACTAGCTTCCCTCCATCGCCCAAACCGTCGATCAAAGCCGACATCGACTTGCCGCTTGGGGCGGTCGCCAGAATGGCTTTTGCGCCGCCGAGTTTTTGCAGCTCCTCCGCCGGATTTGCAGTCTCGGAGTTGATGTAGCTGTGCGCGCCGAGCTTCAGCGCCAGCTCCTTGGAATCGTCTCCGCGCGAGATGGCGACGGTGCGATATCCGAATTTGTTGGCGAACTGAATGGCCAGATGCCCGAGCCCGCCGATGGCTTGTATGGCGACCACATCGCCCGGCAACGCACCGGCGTGGCGCAGCGCGTTGAAAGTGGTGATGCCCGCGCACATCAGCGGCGCGGCGTCTTCAGGAGCGAGGCCATCGGGTATCGCGGCAAGCGATTGCGCCGGCGCAACCATGTATTCGGAATATCCGCCATCGTGGGTAAATCCAGTGATACCGGGGTTGTGGCATGAAATCAGGATTCCGCGGCGGCACGCGGAGCAAACACCGCAATGCCCGCCATACCAGCCGACGCCGACTCGCTGGCCTTGCTTCCACACCTTCACGTTCGCGCCAACCTCGTCAATCACGCCAGCAACTTCGTGACCGGGCACCCGCGGATACTGCAGCCCGGGCCAATAGCCTTCTTTCACCAACATGTCGCTATGGCAGACTCCGCAGGCCTGAACACGGATGCGCACCCAATCGGGTTGGGGCGCGGGGATGTCTCTGTTAACTAGCTGAAGGTCTCCCCCAGCTTTGGGCACTTGGACAGTTCTCATGTTCTATGAGATGCAGATCCCGCCGAAATTATTCCCGAAAAACGTCCATCGGATCGATTCGCGTGGCGCGGCGCGCGGGAAAGTAACTGGCTACAAGTGAAGTTGCTAGTACGATAGCCGCGACTGCCGTCAGAGTCGGCGGATCGATCGGGCGGACATGGAACAGCAGGCCGGCCATCCAGCGAGTGAGGGCGAGCGACGCGAGCAGCCCGATGGCGATTCCCGCTGCCGCCAACGTAGCGGTGTGCGAGAGGATCAGCTTCCACACACTCCGGCGCGGCGCACCGACGGCCAGGCGAACGGCAATTTCGCCGCGCCGTTGCACAACGCTGTACGAAACCACGCCATAGATGCCGATCAACGCCAGCAGCAACGCCACGCCGGCGAACGAGCCGAGCAACAGCAGATTCAAACGGCGCGCGGCGAGCGAATCGGAGAGGATCTTTTCCATGGTGGACATGCGCGATATCGGCTGTTCCTTGTCGATGGCCCAAAGCTGGCTGCGAACGGCGGCGGCGAGATCCTGCGGATTGCCGCGCGTACGAACCACAAACGCCATCACCGACCAGGTCTCCTGCAAATAGGGGCTGAAGATCTCCGGCTCGGCGGTGGAACTGAGACCGGAATGGTGCACATCGCCGATGACGCCGATGATGGTTTGCCACTGTTCGCCCGGTTCGTCGATCATGATTCGCTTGCCGATGGGGCTTTCACCTGGAAAGTAGCGCGTGGCCAGCGTTTGGTTGATGACCGTCACCGGAGTTGATTTCGCCGTGTCGAAGGACGTGAAGTCGCGGCCGGCGATCAGCGGGATCTTCATCGTACCGAAGTAGCCGGGGCTAACCACGCGTTGATTGGCCATCAGACTGCCGGAGATCGTCCTGGAAACGGGCCGGCCTTCGATGCGCACCAGCGATGCGCCTTGAAAACCGATCACCGGAAGCGAGTTGACGGCGCCCACCGATTCCACCCCCTGCACCGAACGAAGACGGGCCAGCAGATCGGTTTCA
>DASQGY010000246.1:0-43916 GCA_035632375.1 Bryobacteraceae bacterium
AGTACTACCTGACCACGCTCGGCAAACAGGGCGTCGCACTGGGCCTCAAACTCAAGGAACTCGTCATCATCCCAGAGCTTACTGTTGCTGCACTGGCGCGCTGATTCAAAATTCTGCCAATTTCGGCAAGAACCTAACTACGTAGGTACTTACGGTCACGGCTCGGTGTCGGGTATTCGGTATACCGGGAGCTGGGCGACTGTATCAACGTTTGTAGCCGATCTTCCTTAGTAAATCGTGGCGCCAGGCTGCGTCGGTTGGGCCTTCTACGCCTTTAGGAGATGAGCCGTCGATTACGCCTAGGACTCCCCTGCCCTGCTCGGTTTCGGCCACGATTACTTCTACCGGATTTGCGGTGGCGCAGAAGATGGTGCAGACTTCGGGCGTCTCCAGGATCCGGTTTTTGACGTTGATCGGGAAACCGCCGCGGAGGGCTACTACGAAGAGGTGGCCGGCGGCGATGGCTGTGGCGTTGCGGGTCGCGATCGATTTGAGGTCGTCGTCATTGCCGTCGACGCGAGTGAGGCACGCGCCCGAGGCTTCGTTGAAGGCGATGCCGAATTTCATCTGCGGGACGGTGTTGACGATGGCTTCGTAGATGTCTTCGACGGTTTTGATGAAGTGGGAATGCCCGATGATGATGTTGCCGTCGGCAGGGATCTCCACTTGGACTGTGCGCAATTCCATGTAGTTTATGTTGGCACAGTCAAAACCCCTTGGCGAAGAACTTTTCGGGGGCGAAGTTTAGGAAATAATTCATGTTTCGGGCCTTGCCGTGGCGCATCTGAGAATCGATGTAGCGGTCGATTTCTTTTTCTGAGAAAACGAACCCATCGTCGGCGGGGTTGTAGGGAAGTCCTTTATCTTTGTGGAGTTTGTAGATGGCGGCGCATTCGCGGAGGTCGTTATGTTCCAGCCGGCGGCGCTCGGATTGGAGGTAGCGGAGCTTATCGATGGTCCTGTGGAGCTGGCGGTGGAGGCGGTGGCTCTGGACGCTGAGGGCGTTGATGGCGTGGTGGGCGTCGACGACATCGAAATCGATGGCGGCCTGTTCGTTGGGCGGGTTGGCGGCGCGGTCGACCAGGGCGGCTTCGATGGCCGGGATACGTTTCATGCGCCAGGAGGTGTCGGCGATTTCGTGGACCAGGATGGTTTCAGTGGGGCCGTTGGGTTGGTACTCATCGAAGAGTTTTTGGAGGTGGCGGTTGTAGGCGGCGAGGTCCTCGGTGGGGAGGACGGGGGTGACGGCGGTCAGGCCGTGGCGGAGCGCGTTCATGGCAGAGCGGGCTTTGCCGGCGGGGGTGCGCGGGCCGGTGGAATGCTGGGCGTTGGCCTGGTTTGATTCAATTCGGCCGGCGGACGTAGACATGTTTTTGAGCTCCTGGCGTCGGCAGGAGTGCCGACGCGGCACGCTGAGAGCGTGCGCTACGGATTGTAGCAGGGGGTGTCAAGGATTTTGGGGGGATTTGGGGGGTAAGTGGTTGAGAAATGGGGGAAAGGGATAGCGTGACTGAGTCGGGAGGGCTAGCCGATTTCTTCTAGCAGCTCTTTTACGGCCTCGGTTTGGCGGGGCATTTTCAATTCGGTGAAGATGGCGAGGGCGGCTTGTGCTCGGGTGCGGGCTTCGTCGAGGTCCCCGCGCTCGCGGGCGAGATGGGCCAAGTTCCAATAGCAGTGGGCGAGCTCGTTCCGAAGGCCCAGCTCCAGGCAGATGGCTTCTCCCTTCATGAGGAGTGCCATCGCCTCCTCCCGCCGCCCTCGCGCCTTGAGTATCCCTGCCTGGTTGCCGTAGGAGGCCTGCAAGCCCTCGCGATTCCCCAACTCCTCCGAGATGGCCTCCTGCTTCTTTAGCAGCGCCATCGCCTCGTCCAGCCGTTCCCAGTCCATGAACATTACCGCTTGATTGCCGTAGCTTCGTTGCAAGCCATCGCGATTGCCCAACTCCTCGCACACAGCTTCTTCCTTCTTGTGCAGCGCCAGCGCCTCCTCCAGCCGCCCCCACACTCTTAGGATCATTGCCTGATTGCCGTAACAGATCTGCAAGCCATCACGATTGCCCAACTCATCGCAGATGACCTCCTGCTTCTTCAGCAAGGCCAACGCCTCCTCCAGCCGTCCCCAGTCCATCAAGATTATTGCTTGATTGCAGTAGCACGCCTGGAAGCCATCGCGATCGCCAAACTCCTCGCAAATGGCTTCTACTTTCTTGTTAAGCGCCAGCGCCTCCTCCAGCTGCCCTCGAGCCCTTAGGATTAGCGCCTGATTGCCGTAGCTTGTACACAAGCCATTGCGATTGCCCAACTCTTCGCACGTAACCTCTTTTTTCTTGAGCATCGCAAGCGCTTCTTCTAGCCGTCCCCACACCTGCAGGACCAATGCCTGATTTCCGTACCAGACTTGCAGCGCATGCTTGTCGCCAATCGCTGCCGCTGCACGGGCGCGTCGGTCGCAGAATTCATGGGCCTCAGGCAACCGACCGATGCGTCGAGTCAACGCGAAACCCCTTGCGGCAAGCACACCGCATAGGTTCCACAACGCAGCGTCGCTCCCTCGATCCAGCGTCCAGCCGAACGCCTGCCGCAAGTCGCCCAGATCCTGCTCACACTCGCGCCAGTTCTTCTCCCACTGGTCGAAGCGTTGCAGGATTGCGTCGGCGTGCCGCATTCGCAATGCGTCTGGCGGATCGGCTGCCGTTCTGATTAGCGCGTGCAGGCGGTAACGTCGCGATCCGCGGTCGAGCTCTTCAGCTAATGATCGAGATATCAATCCTTGCAAGGCGTCGATTGAGGGCGCGTCCGCAATTTCCGCCACCTCCGCAGCGAGCGACAAGCGAAAACCCTCGGGCGCGCATACGGCCATGGCGGCTAGGAGTTTTCGCTCGTCTTCGCCGGTTGCGGCGATTGCATCCTTGAAGAGCGCGCTCACGTTGTCCTTGCCGTGGACGAACTTCTCCAACGGCGGCAGGTTATCGATGGTGTAGTGTATGTCGTGCTTGATCAGCCCTGCTGCCACTGAGATGGCGATCGGCAGGTAGCCCAGGCGCTCGAACACCACTCTTGCTGCGGCCTCCGATTTCGCCACTTCCTTTTCTCCCAGCACGCGGCGGAACAAGTCGAAACATTCTTTTTCCGTGAACACCTGCGGCTTCATCGCGTCATGCTGGGCGAGAAAGGCGAGATAATCGCGGCGCGTGGTTACCAGGACCGAAGCGCGGCCATCGGGAACGAGTCTCCCTGGCTCTTCATCGTCCACGTTGTCCAGCACCAGGAGGCAGCGCTTGCGGGCACACTCGGTGCGCAGGTGATGCAGGATCTTTTCGAGGTCGCCTTCCAGGTTTACGCCTAACTGGGAGGCGAGGTCGCTGGAAAGCGCGGCGAGATCGCGGCCGACGCACTGCAACCAATAGACGGCCTCGAAGTCGCGTTTGTGGCGATGAGCGAACTCCAGGGCTAGCGTGGTCTTGCCTAGGCCGGGCAGTCCTTCTACTGGAACCAGGCTGCCTTCCTCTTTCGTGCGCGTCCACAATGCTTCCAGTTCCGCCTCGCGGCCCACGAACAACGGCGGGCGCGATGGGGCGTGGAAGGGCGGCGGTGCGTGCTGGCGGAGACTGAGGAGCCAGGTCTTGATTTTCGGGAATTCGTCGAGGCGGTTTTTGGTGGCATCGAACCGGTTTATGGCGGCTAGGAGCTTTGGGACTTTGCACTCGCGGCAAAGGACTGGGACGGCGGGGATGTTGGATGCCAGGGCGGCGTGCCATTCTTTGTCTACCCAGGGTGAGGCGACTGCGTCGGGTGAGAGGACGACTAGGACGGCGTCTACTTCCAGGCCGGTTTCGATGCGGGAGACGAAGGGGTGGCCGGGGGCGATGTCGTGATGATCGGCCCAGGTTTTGATGTCGGCGCCTTGTTCGAGGAAATTTGACAGGTCGTGGACGAATTGGTCGTCGGGGGTGGAGTGGGAGAGAAAAACACGGACCATAATTGGGGTGTTTTTTACTGTAGCACTGGCAATGCGCAGAAAGGCGTGCGGACGGTGGTTGCATCGCATCTCAGAAAAAACAACACGCTCCTTCAGACGAAGTCCTGGTTTTCTCGAAGGAAGGCCAGTCGCCTTGACGCCGCACTCTCCGTTTCACGTCGTGGTGAAATGCATCGCCGGTCCGCGTTCCAGCAATTCCTGGATGATTTCCAGTCCACCCTGCAACCGCTGTTGGGTGGACACCGCGGCCAGGCAGATGCGTACCGCCCTGGGAACGTCGTCGCGATTGACCGCAAAAGCCGCCGCGGGCGTGATACCAACCCCACGTTTGCGGCACTCCTCGGTGAGCTCCTCGGCGCGCCATGCTTCCGGAAGAGCGATCCACCAGTGGGGCGTCGCATGCGGGGGTGGCGTGGTTTGAATGAGAACGCGTTTGGCCAGTTCGTGGCGCGAAGCGACTTCGGCCCGCTTGAACGCGATGGTCCGATCCGCGGTACCGTCCTCAATCCATTTCGCCAGCAGCGCGCTCATCAGCGGAGAGGTTTCCCAAATAGTGGTGCGGACTGTGTTGGCCACCTGCTGCTGCATGCCGCGCGGGCAGGTCGCGTAGGCCACACGCAATCCGGGAGCGATGCTCTTTGACGTGCCGAGAAGGTAGTAGGTGTTGGCCGGCGCATAAGCCGCGAGCGGAAGCGGGCCCTGGGGCGACAGGAATCCGTACACATCGTCTTCAAGAATAGCCGCGCCGTGAACTTCCGCAATGCGGGCAATTTCTTTGCGGCGTTTGGCCGGCATGGTGATGGCCGTGGGATTGTGCAGCGTCGGCGTGGTGTACAGAATCTTCGCGCCCCGCCGGCACGCGTCCTCGAATGCCTGCGGGTCCATTCCTTCCGAATCCATCGGCAGCCCGCGAAGTTGCAAGCCGGATAACGCCGCAATCGCTTTGATACCGGCATAAGTGACGGCTTCGGTGACCACCACGTCTCCGGGCTTGGCGATAGTCGCCAAAACCGTGTGCATCGCATGTTGCACGCCGGAGCAAATCACCATGTCTTCCGCGGCGGGCGCGAAGCCGGGCCGTCGCATCCACGCAGCCGCTGTGACGCGGTGTTCGAGCACTCCAGCCGGATCCTGCTCTTCATCGAGCAGCAGCAGGGACTTGTTCACGTCGCCATACGTGCCAAGCACTCTTCGCACGACCCCATCGCGCTGGTCCCGATGAACCAGGTTATGACTGAGATCGATGACCCCATCCTGCGGCGCGGCTGCTGAAGTTACGAACGTGCCCCGGCCCGTTGTGCCGGTCACCAGTCCCTGGGCTTGGGCCAGAGCATAGGCGCGTGTTACCGTGCCGGGCGCGACTCGAAGTTGTTCGGCCAGTTCGCGGTGAGTGGGCAGTTGTTCGCCGGCCGCCAACCGTCCCGCTTCGATATCCGCATCCAGCGTGCGTAGAATCTCCGCCGCAAGATGCTTGCGTTGTTTAAGTTTCGGTTTCCACATTGTACTAATGACAATATAGTTGTAGACAGCAGATTGTGTCAATGTTATTCTATCGGAAATTGCTCATATGGCACCGATACAAAGTAATGACATTTCAGCCCTGCTGGCCGACGCCTGTACCCGCGCAACCCGATACCTCAACGAGATCGAAACCCGCCGGGTATTCCCATCGGACCAAGACCTTGCCGCCCTGAAACGCTTGCACGAACCGATGCCGGAGCACTCCGAAGATGCCAGCCGCATTCTTGCGCTTCTGGATGAAGTTGGTTCTCCGGCCACGGTCGCAACAAATGCCCGGCGGTACTTCGGTTTCGTGAATGGCGCGGCTTACCCGGTCTGTGTTGCCGTGCAGTCGCTGGCTGCGGCATGGGATCAGAACAGTGCGCTCCGGATCATGTCCCCGGCCGCCGCCGCATTTGAGGATGTCGCGCTGGCGTGGCTCCTCGAGCTTTTCGGCTTACCGCCGGATTGCGGTGCGGCTCTGGTTACCGGCGCGATGAGTGCGAATTTCACCGGCCTGGCCGCCGCTCGCCACGCCTTGCTCAAGCGCGCCGGATGGGACGTCGAGAATGATGGATTGTTTCGGGCACCGGAGCTGCACGTCGTCGTGGGCGCGGAAGCGCACGTTACGGTACACAAGTCGCTCGCGCTGCTGGGCTTGGGGAAATCGCGCGTCACCGTGGTGGGCGCCGATGCACAAGGAAGAATGCGCCCGGACAGGCTTCCGCGCCTGGATGAGCTCACCATCGTGTGCCTGCAGGCCGGAAATGTGAACACCGGCGCATGCGATCCCATCCGGGAAATCTGCACCATCGCGGCACGCGCCGGCGCATGGGTCCACATCGATGGCGCGTTCGGCTTATGGGCGCGTGTGGATCCGCGGCGCGCCGCCCTGGTGGATGGCTTGGAGCTGGCCGATTCCTCGGCCACGGATGCGCACAAGTGGTTGAATGTTCCCTATGACTGCGGGATCGTGTTCGTCCGCGACGTGGCCAGCCTAAAAGCGTCCATGGCTGCCCCGGCCGCGTATTTGCTGAGCGGCGGCGAGCGGGAGCCAATGCATCAATCGCCCGATTCATCGCGGCGTGCACGGGGCGTGGAGGTGTGGGCCGCATTGCGCTTTCTCGGCCGGAGCGGTGTGTGCGATCTGATTCGCCGCTGTTGTCATCTGGCACGGGAGTTCGCAACCGCTCTGCGCGATGCCGGATTCTCCGTGTTGAACGAGGTGGTTCTGAACCAGGTATTGGTGTCCTTCGGCGACACGGCAACGACGGAGGAAGTGATCCGCCGGGTCCAGCGCGAAGGGACGTGTTGGTGCGGCGGCACTGTCTGGCAGGGGAAAACGGCGATGCGCATCAGCGTCTCCTCGTGGATGACTACATCGGAGGACGTCGCACGCAGCGTTCAGGCGATTGTTGCGGCGGCTCGCGCCGTGCGGGGTGTAACCGTAGCCTAACCGCTGGCCCGTCAACTCCGTCCAAAGGCAGGCACGATAAATCGAGACGTGTAACCAACGCTCGCCGCCGGAGTATTGACTACATGAACAACCTGTGGCCGGACCTGCGATTCTCGCTCCGCGCGATTCGCCGCAGCCCGCTATTCGCCTCCGTGGCGATCCTTTCGCTCGCGCTCGGCATCGGCGCCAACACCGCGATCTTTACGTTGATGGACCAGCTCATGCTCCGCAAGCTGCCCATCAAAGATCCCGACCAACTGGTGATGCTCTTCCAGCGCGGCGCGCACAACGGCAACAACATGGGCGCACGCATGCATTCCTATCCCATATATCAGGACTTTCAACAGAAGGCCGCGCCTTTCTCCGAAGTGCTGTGCCGCCGCCTGGTGGACACCTCCGTCAGCGTCAACAATCAGACCGAGCGCGTGCAGGCCGAAATGGTGTCCGGGAATTTCTTCACCATGCTGGGAGTGAAAGCCGCGGCCGGGCGCGTTTTCAATTCCCAGGATGACGACCGCGTGTTTCTGGGACACCCGGTAGCCGTGCTCAGCTACGACTATTGGGACACCCGCTTCTCGCGCGATCCCAATATCGTCGGCAAGAAGATCCTGGTGAACAACTACCCCATGACCATCGTCGGTGTGTCCGCGCCAGGTTTTGCCGGAATCGACCCGGCAGTCGCGCCACAGATCCGTGTACCGATTCTGATGGAACCCGCCATGGTGCCGCAGTGGTCGTGGATGCAGCCGGCCGACCGCCGGACGCGCTGGGTGCAAGTCTTCGCCCGCCTGAAGCCGGGTTACACGGTGCAGTCCGCCAGCGCGCCGTTACAGGCGCTGTTCCACCAGATCCGCGAGTACGAGACCACGCTGCCAGCCGCGGCGAAGTGGTCGGCTTACCTGCGCGATCAGTTCCTGCGCGGCACCATTCATATCGAAAAGGCCGCCACCGGCTACTCGCAGATGCGCAACAGTTTCTCTACCGCACTGATCGTGCTGATGTGCATGGTCGGCCTGGTGCTGTTGATCGCTTGCGCTAACGTGGCAAATCTTCTGATCGCCCGAGCTTTCGCGCGACAGAAAGAGATCGCCGTCCGTTTATCCATTGGCGCGTCGCGCGGTCAACTGGTACGCCAATTGCTCGTCGAAAGCATGGTGTTGTCCTTCGCCGGCGGCGCGGCTGGTGTGCTTCTGGCCATGGCCATGACCCGAGGCCTGCTTGCGCTGGTCCCGGCCGATGGCAACCAGTTGCTCCTCCGCGCCCAGCCCGACCTCCGCATTCTGTCGTTCACCCTGGCTCTCACTTTTCTCACCGGCCTGGTCTTCGGTTTGGTACCCGCGCTCCGCGCCAGCCGCCCCGATTTGTGGACCACGCTCAAGGACGCCATGGGCTCCATCGCCGGAACCGGTGGATCGCTGTTCTTGCGCAAAGGACTGGTGACTGCGCAAGTGGCCCTCAGCTTTCTCCTCCTCTTCGGCGCCGGCCTGTTCGTCCGCAGCCTGCAAAATCTCAAGGGCGTCAACACCGGAATCCGCGACATCGATAACTTGGTCACCTTTCAGCTCTCGCCGGCGCTCAGCGGATACGACGATTCTCGCACCGTGCATTTTTATGAGGAACTCCTGGCTCACATCCGCGCGATTCCCGGAATCAAATCGGCAGGTTTAGCCTCCGTTCCGCTCCTGAGTGGCGATGAGTGGGACAGCACTACCTCCGTAGAGGGCCATCCCGGCAAGGATGGCGAGGACATGCAAGCCTTCATGAACTCCATCTCGCCGGGCTATTTCCAAACGATGGGAATTGCGCTCAAAGAGGGCCGCGATTTCGACAGCCGGGACATGAAGGATGAGTCCAGGGTTGCAATCGTCAACGAACATTTCGCCCGTCACTTCTTCGGCGATAAGAGCGCGGTCGGGCGCCATCTCGGGCGCGGCGGCGGACCGAAACTCAATACGGAAATCGTCGGCGTGGTGGCCGACTCGTTGTACGAAGGTCCACGCGAAGGCGTCCGCCGCCAGGTATTTGTTCCAAATTGGGGCAACAACGGCGTGGCGTTCTATGTCCGCGCCGGATTGGGCTCAAGATCCGCGTATGCCGCGCTGCGGAGCGAAGTGAAAAAGCTCGACGCCGCAATGCCGGTTTACGCCATGAAAACGCTCGGCGGACAATTGGACGAGACCCTGCTCACCGAACGATTGATCGCGCTCTTGTCCGCGGGCTTCGGTATGCTCGCGACGCTGCTCGCGGCCATGGGACTGTATGGCGTGATGGCCTTCGTCGTCGCCCGGCGCACCAAAGAACTGGGTGTACGCATGGCCCTCGGCGCTCGGCCGGCGTCGGTGATCTGGTTGGTGATGAAGGACGTGGTCCTGCTCTTGATGTTGGGCCTTGCAGTCGGAATTCCGGCGGCCCTCGGAATGGGCCGTTTCGTCGCGAGCCAACTCTACGGCATCAAGGTAAACGACCCCGGCATCGCAATCGCCAGTGTGACC
This sequence comes from Bryobacteraceae bacterium, assembly GCA_035632375.1. Taxonomy (GTDB): domain Bacteria; phylum Acidobacteriota; class Terriglobia; order Bryobacterales; family Bryobacteraceae; genus Palsa-89. Next base: position 9,427 of record DASQGY010000246.1, read on the forward strand.
GTGCTAATTGTAGTCGCGAGTCTGGCCGGATTCGTTCCCGCCCAACGCGCCAGCCGCATCGATCCGATCCTGGCGCTACGCTATGAGTAAATAGATTGGAGAATCTAGAATGTGGGGCAGGTTGTTAACCTGCGCGCGATTGTCAATCGCGCGGGACCATAGCGCGTTACCGCCCTCACTCAACGTAGCGAACATCGCGATCGTCTTAAGGAAAGTACAGTCGAGGAGGCGACTCCATGAGAAGAATGCGTTTTGCTCTTCGGAGTTTGGCGAAAGCGCCGCTGTTGAGTCTCGTAGTGGTGCTGTCGCTGGGACTGGGCATCGGCGTCAATACAGCCATCTTTTCGTTGCTGCATCAGGTGGTCCTAAGTGCGTTGCCGATCCCGCATCCGGAACAACTGGTGCTGCTCACCGCGCCTGGTGAATTCAAGAATGGCCGGACCTCCGACAACGATTCCGGGGGGCGGGATTACATCTTCAACTGGCGGACGTTCCGGGAATTGGAGAAGCACACCGAGGCTGCGGCGGTGGCCGGGTTCCGCACCTTCAACAGCAACATCGCCTTCTCACGTCAGACCATCAGCGGGTCGATGATGCTGGTCTCGGGCCGCTACTTTTCCATTGTGGGCGCGCGCCCGTTCGCCGGCCGCGTGATCGCGCCCGAGGACGATATTCCGGGCGGCGGCAATCCCATCGCCGTACTGGGCTATCGTTACTGGCGGGACAAACTCGGCGGCGACACCGCGGTTCTAAACCAGACGATCAAGGTGAACGGCCAACCGTTCACCATCGCCGGCATCGCGCCGCCGGATTTCAACGGTACCACCGTCGGCGCGGAACCCAGCGTGTACTTGCCGATGTCGTTCAAGCCGCATCTGACGGAGGGCTGGGATGGCACCGAAAGGCTCACCGACTACTGGGTATACCTGCTCGCGCGGTTGCAGCCAGGCGTCACGGCGCAACAGGCGGAAGCGGCGCTGAACGGGCCATATCGGACCATTGTCGAAGAAATGGCGTCGACCATTTCAATGCCCATAGAGCGGTCGACGCGTTTCCGGCAACAAAAACTGTCTTTGAAGGATGGCAGCCATGGCAACAGCGGTTTTCGTGATGACTACCGCTCGGCATTGAAGATCCTGTTTCTGGCCACCGGGCTGGTGTTGCTCATCGCCATGGCTAACGCCGCCAACCTGTTGCTGGCCCGTTCGGCGGAACGGCGCAAGGAACTTGCAATCCGCGCCGCCCTCGGCGCGAGTCGCGTCGAATTGATAGCGCAGTTTCTCACCGAAGCTCTGCTCATGGCGTGCGCCGGCGGATTGGCGGGGCTGGCCATCGCCGGCGCTACCTTGAAGCTGCTGATCGCCTCGTGGAGCGGAGGGGCGCAGGACTCCTTCGCCGCCACCGGCCTCAACTGGCCGGTCCTGTGGTTCAGTTTGGGAGTCACACTCGCGACGGGTTTACTGTTCGGACTCTATCCAGCTTGGGACGCCACGCGCAGTTCACTATCCACAACGTTAGGCGATGAATCGGCCAAGGCTTCTTCTTCCCGCGGTGGGGTGCGGCTGCGCAAAACGCTGGTATCGTTGCAAGTGACCATTTCAATCGTGTTGCTGGTTCCCACCGGTCTGTTCCTGAAGAGCTTGGTAAACCTGTTGCGCGTCGACTTGGGGATTCGAACAGCCAACGTGATCGGATTCCGCATCACACCCCAATCGAATGGTTACACTCCGGCACAGTCCAGGGCCGTTTTTGAGCGGGCGGAAGTTGAGCTGGCGGCGATCCCGGGCGTACGCAGTGCGGTCGGTTCTTCAGTGCCGCTCATCGGCAGTAGCAACTGGGGTACCAGCTTTAGCATCGAGGGCGCACCGGCCGATGCCGGCCGGCCCAATTCGAAATACAACGAAGTCGGCCCGGAGTTCTTCAGCAAGGCAGGAATTCCACTGATCGCCGGGCGCGAGATCCGCGAGAGCGACACCGCAACTGCGCCGAAAATTGTTGTGGTGAACGAGGCGTTCGTCAGGCAGTTTTTCGAAGGCCGTAATCCGATCGGCCATCGTATCGGGTTTGGCAGAAACGGCGGCCTGGACACGGAGATCGTCGGCGTGGTGAAGGACAGCCATTACTCCGGCGTGCGCCAACCGCCTCCGCCCTTGTTCTTCCGGCCCTGGCGGCAGGACGACAGACTCGGTTCCATTTCTTTTTACCTGCGTTCGGACCTGCCGGCGAAGCAGATTATCCCCCAGATACGCAGAGTGCTGAGCTCTATCGATAGTAATGTCCCTATTGAGGATCTGCGTACCTTGGAAGAGCAGGTGCATTACAACATCCGGTCCGATGAGCTGATTATGCGCCTGGCAGCGGCCTTCGCGGTGCTGGCTACAAGTTTGGCGATGCTCGGGTTGTACGGAGTGATGGCGCACGGCGTGGCCCGGCGTACACGCGAGATTGGTATTCGGATGGCTTTGGGTGCTGCGCCGAGGAGAATCCGCGCCATGGTCATGCGCGAGCTGGTGTGGATACTCGGTTTCGGATTGGGCTTGGGAATCCCAGCCGCCGTGGCGTCGACGCGATTGATCGAGAGCCGGTTGTTCGGTGTGCACGGAAAGGACCCGGCCATCGTGGGGTCTGTGGCGTTACTGCTGGCATTGACCGCTGCCGCCGCTGCGTATTGGCCTGCCCGCCGCGCATCGTGCGTGGATCCGTTGGATGCATTGCGGTGTGAGTAGCGCTTCACTTCTCGGAAACGATTCCCGAGGAGACTTCGAACTTGCGGTAGTTGGTGTACTCAGCGGTGAATCGTCCTTCCGGCTGGCCGGAGTTGCCGCTGCGGACTTCAGACCGTACGAATTTGGGCATCCAAAAAAGTCTTCCACCAATCAACACCTGCCCGTAGTCCACCCACGTCGACCATAGTGGGAAGGGCCGTGGGCCATTGAGTACCAGGCGTTCCAGTCGCAACACCTGCATCGAGTCCGGATCGATCCAGGCCTTGCCGGAGTCGTCCACCAGGAAGCCCTTTCCATTAAAATTCGCACCGATCCCAGTCTGTCCCTTCTTCGTCGAGAAGCCGACTACCAACACCTCTTTTCCTTCCAAGGACTGGGCGGATTCCAAACGGTAATTGCGATGAGGGGCCATGAGTGCGTCGAATGTCGTGCTTAGCAACCCGCTGAACCCTCCACGCAACAGGAACGGTCCCTTGAGTTTCTGGCCTTTGCCGGCCTTCTTCCCATCGACGGACGCTAGTTCCCGAGTTTCGTTGTAATGGATCCTTCCGTCCTTGTCCTTCTTTTGAATGCCTACAAAGGTCGATTCGATGACCGTCTGTTTGCTGACGATTCCGCCGGATAGCTTGCTCGATGTGATACTTTCGGTGCATACGAAATCGGGAAGCGACGCCTCGAATTGAACGACGTTCTCCTGAACTCTCTTCAGCACCTGATCCAACGTGAGCGACTGTTGCCAGGCTTGAAGCGGAAGAACGAATAGCAATGCGGGCGTCAAAGCGAGCCGCAGTTTCATTACGTCGATTGTACTGAATCGGCCGCGCTACTTGATGACCAGGAAACCGGTCTCTACGCGGTCATCGGCAATTCGATTCCACATGACGCGGGCTTTGCCGACCGAGACCATATGCTGGAACTCAACCACCTGCCCGGTGTGAAGTGCCGGATAGGAGTGAGCTGCGCGGAATCCGTTGGCGCTGTAATCCAGCAGGCGGCCGGTGACTTCCTGATGGGCCGGATCGTCGAAGGTGAACTTCAGTTGCCCGTCGGCGGCGTGACGGCGCTCGGAGCGGCGGTCGGAGGCGCGCACGGTGGCTTCGGTCAACCCACGGCTATGAGGCATACGACTGCCTTGCGGCCTCCCTTCCATAGAGTTTCAGTTTGCGGCTGAGCGTCCGGCGCGAGATACCGAGCAGGTCCGCGGCTCTTTGCTGGTGGCCATTCGTTTGGGCCAGCACTCTGAGAATGGTGCTCTTCTCCATGCCATCGAGATTCGGCAGGCCGGCAGCGGCGCCGTTTCCCTCCATTGCATGCCCGTTGGTCGGCCGCCCAAGGACCAAGTCGTCCGACCGGATCTCGGAATCCCGCGCAAGTACCGCGGCCTTGGTCACTGCGTTGCGGAGCTCGCGGACGTTCCCCGGCCAACTATACTTTTGCAGGGCCCTAAGCGCGTCGCCGGAAAAGAACGAGCGCGGATTGGTTTGCCCCAGAAAGTGTTCCGCTATCGGTACGATATCCTCCGGCCGCTCCCGCAGCGGCGGAACGTGCAGGCAGATTTGCCCCAGGCGATGGAACAGGTCGCCGCGAAATAGACCGTTGGGGATCATTCGCTCGAGATCCTGGTTGGTGGCAGCCACAATTCGCACGTCCACAGTGACTTTGCGGACTCCACCCAGGCGATAATAAGGCACACCATCCAGCACTCGCAGCAGCTTTACTTGCATGCGCGGTTCCAACTCGCCGATTTCGTCTAGAAATAAGGTCCCGTGATTGGCCAGTTCAAAGAGGCCGGGCTTGGGACTATCGGCGCCGCTGAACGCACCCTTCTCGTATCCGAACAGCTCGCTTTCCACCAGGTGCTCCGGCAACGCGGCGCAACTGACGTCCACCCAGGGCTTGGAGCCGCGGAGCGAATAATGATGAATGGCCCGCGCAATCAGCTCTTTACCGGACCCGCTCTCGCCGGTGATCAGAACAGCGGCGTTGGTCTGAGCGATCCGCTGTGCCAATTCGAGGAGCTGCCGCATCGCCGGGCTGGAGACCACGGCGTGCATGCCCAAGTAGGTCCTGTGATCGGGACTGATCAGCACTAACTCGCTCTTCGGCGGATTTGTAACGAATCGCCATAGTACTAGGGGCCCAGCACCCTAAGGTAATCGACTGACTCGGGTCTGGGAAATCTCTGCAGCCCCTGAGACAGAATGTCTCAAGGTCTTTACGGCTGCGACATTCTGTCCGCCCTTGACTATCGTTCCGCGCAACTCTTGCCGATGAATCAAGTGGATAGCGAGGTTCAACCGTGGCCGCGAAGCTGCATAGTAAATGCCGGCCCATCCGGGGTTGAAGGCTAGAATACCGAATGTCTATTGGCGCAAGGATATACGTCTCGGCCGTAATCCTGATAGGTGCGTGCGTCATCATCAACGAAATGGTTCGTTGGGAATCGCAGGACCTGGTGCGCTTCTTTGCGTATCTGGTGCTGTCGATTCTGGCGTCGCGTCTGAAGGTAGCACTGCCGGCCATCACCGGTACGTTGTCGGTGCTCTTCATCTTCATCCTTTTCGGCATCGTCGAGCTGAACCTGCCGGAAGCGTTGTTCATGGGCTGCACCGCGACGTTGATCCAGTGCTTCTGGCATAACAAGCAGCGGCCCAAGACCTACCAGGTGCTGTTCAACCTGGGCAGCATGGCGATCGCGATCGCTACTTCGAGTTCGGCCTATCATTCCAGCCTGCTCTATCGAGGTCACCTGGATGCGGCGTTGACATTGCTGGTGACGGCGACGGTATTCTTCGCCATGAACACCTTCCCAGTAGCGGCGGCCATCGCGCTCACAGAACAGAAATCGCTGCGGCAGGTGTGGCGGGAGTGCTATTTCTGGTCCTTCCCCTACTATCTGCTGGGCGCTGGAATCGCCGGTGCGGCCAGCGCCATCAATCGGCGTTTCGGCTGGCAAACGGCATTTCTGGCGGTACCGGTGGTTTACCTGATCTACCGTTCCTACTTCCTCTATTTAGGGCGAATGGAGGACGAGAAGAAGCACGCCGAAGAAATGGCCTCGCTGCACCTGAGAACTATTGAGGCTCTGGCACTGGCCATCGAGGCCAAGGATCACACCACGCACGACCATCTGCAACGCGTTCAGGTGTACGCCATTGAAGTCGGTAAGGACCTGGGGCTGGACGATGGGCAACTCGAGGCGCTCCGCGCGGCTGCGCTGTTGCATGACATCGGCAAGCTGGCTGTGCCGGAGCACATCATCTCGAAACCGGGGAAGCTGACGCGCGAAGAGTTCGAGAAGATGAAGATCCACCCGGTGGTGGGCGCGGAGATTCTGGAGCGCGTGCGGTTCCCTTACCCGGTGACGCCCATTGTCCGCTCGCACCACGAAAAGTGGAACGGCTCGGGGTATCCGGACGGCTTGAAGGGCGAAGAGATTCCGATGGGCGCGCGGATTCTCGCGGCGGTGGACTGCCTCGACGCACTGGCATCGGACCGTCAGTACCGGCGCGCGCTGCCGTTGGATGAAGCGATGCAGAAGGTGGTGTCGGAAGCCGGGATCAGTTTCGATCCACGCATCGTGGAGGTTCTGCATCGGCGCTACATCGCTCTGGAAGCGCTGGCGCAAGCGAAACAAGTGGAAAAAGCCAAGCTCTCCACCGACTTGAAGATAGAGCGGGGTTTGGAGCCGGCGGCTGGTTTCGAAAAGAGCAAGGGTCCAACCACGAACGCTCCGGAAAAGCCGGCCGACTTCCTGAACTCCATCGCAGCGGCCCGTCAAGAGGTACAGAACCTTTTCGAACTGGCGCAGGACCTGGGCAATTCATTGAGCCTGAACGAAACGCTATCGCTGCTGGCCATCCGGCTGAAGCGCATGATCCCCTACGATTCGCTGGCCATCTACGTTCTGCGCAACGACGTGCTGCGCGCCGAATATGTGAATGGCGAAAACTTCCGGCTGTTCTCCGCGCTCGAGATTCCCCTCGGCCAGGGTCTATCCGGCTGGGTGGCCGACAACCGCAAGCCGATCATCAACGGCAATCCTTCGGTGGAACCGGGCTATCTGAACGATGAGACCAAGTTCACCTCCATGCGCAGCGCGCTCTCGGTGCCGCTGATCGGCCTGAACGGAACGGTCAGCGTCCTGACGCTGTATCACAATGAACGCGACGCATTCACCAAGGATCATCTGCGTATCCTGCTGGCGATTGCACCCAAGGTCGCACTCTCCATCGAAAACGCGCTGAAGTATCAGCAGGCCGAGAGTTCGGCGGCTACCGACTACATGACCGGGCTGCCGAATGCCCGTTCTCTGTTCCTGCATCTGGACGGCGAATTGGCTCGCTGCCGCCGCCTGAATTCACCGCTGGTGGTGCTGGTCTGCGACATGAACGGCTTCAAGCTGATCAACGATAAGCACGGCCATCTGGAGGGTAACAAGATTCTGCACACCGTGGCGGCGAAGTTGAAGGAGTCCTGCCGAGAGTACGACTACGTGGCGCGGATGGGCGGCGACGAGTTCGTGCTGGTACTTCCGGGATTGCGCCTGGATCAAGTACAGCAGAAGATCACCTTGTTGCGATCCATTACCGCCGATGCCGGCCGGGAAGTTTGCGGCCCTGAAACCAAGTTAGGTCTAAGCATCGGACACGCGCTCTATCCCGAGGACGGCACGGACGCAGACCAGTTGTTGAGCGAGGCCGACCGGCGCATGTACATCGTCAAACAGAGGGAAAAACTGAGCGTGGTGGGGCCGCGCGGGTTTGAGTTCGAGCCCACCGGCACGTGGTAGAGCGATGCTCCGTTCCATCCTGCATCTGGCGCAGCGAATCCTCCTGACCGCGCTGCTCGGCGGGTTGTTGGGCGCCACCCTGGTACGGTTGGGGCCGGGCTTTGGCGTTGATGAGCGCGAGCTGGACAGCCGGCTCAGCGCCGAAAGCCGCGAGGCCATCCGAGCCGAACATGCCGCTAACAATAACATCGCTCTTTTCTATGCTCACTATCTCGCTGGAGCCCTTCGCGGCGACCTCGGTTTCTCCCGGTCGCTGAATCGCCCCGTCTCCGAACTGCTGAAGGAACGGCTTCCGGTGACGCTCGGATCGCTGGCTTACGGCGCTTTGGGCGGCATCACGATCGGGTTCGCGCTTGCGCTCTTGACGGTGTGGTGGCGCGCGCCGGGTTCCGATCTGATCCCTGCCGTGTTCAGCGGTCTGTGTCTCGCGTTACCCGCGGCGGTGATCGCGCTGGTCTTCCTGTGGATGGGCAGCGGCGGACGCTGGGCCATCACGCTGGTAGTGTTCCCGCACGTCTACCGCTACGCGAAGAATCTGCTGGTGTCCACTTACCAATCGCCGCATGTGCTGGCGGCGGAGGCCAAGGGTTTGAGCAAAGCCCGGGTGATGTGGGCGCATGTCTTTGCTCCGGCGGGGCCGCAGTTGGCTGCGCTGGCGGGAATATCGGTGAGCCTGGCATTTGGTGCATCCATCCCAATCGAAGTGATTTGCGACACGCCGGGTGTTGGGCAACTTGCCTGGAAAGCGGCGATGGATCGCGATCTTCCGCTTCTTGTGAACATCACCGTTCTGGTCGCGGTGATGACACTGGTCGCCAATAGTCTGGCCGATCTGGCGCTGGCGGCATGGCGTCCGAGCACGGCGGAGCAGGCGGCATGACCCGAACGCAGAAGGTCGCCCTAGTCGTATTGAGCGTCGTGGGATTGGCGTCGCTGCTAGCCGGCGTACTGGCCCATTCGTCGTACTCCGAACAGTTTCGCGACGCACTGAGCGCAGCGCCATCGGCACGATTCCCGCTGGGTACCGATGAATTGGGTCGCGACCGTTTCGCCCGCCTGCTCTACGGCACGCGGGTATCCTTATTACTAGCGCCGGCCGCGGCATTGCTCTCGACGCTGATTGCCGCACTCATCGGCGGCCTGGCGGGTTATCTGGGCGGCCGCTGGGAGCGAACCATGACTGCGGGCATCGACTTGTTTCTGTCGTTGCCTTGGCTGTTTCTGCTGCTGACGGTCCGAGCGCTGCTGCCGCTGAACACGTCGCCGGTAACGTCGGTGATGATTACCTTTTTGCTCCTCGGATGCCTGGGCTGGGCCACGCCGGCGCGGATCATCCGTGCCGGCACTCGCACGTTGATCCACTCCGACTACCTGCTGCAAGCCAGGGCCAACGGGATTTCGAGCGTGCGGCTGTTTTGGCGTCACCTGCTGCCTAATCTGCGCCCGATTCTGTTCGCCCAGTTCTGGGTATCGGTGCCGGTTTTCATTTTGAGTGAGGCCAATCTGGGGCTGCTGGGGCTCGGCGTTTCCGAGCCGCTTCCCTCCTGGGGCGCGATGCTCCGCGAATTGGAAAATTATGGCGCGGTACTGCAAAATCCCTGGATGTTGGTCCCCGCCTTGCTGCTGGTGTTGAGCGTGAGCTGCCTGCAGTTGTTGTTGCGCACCGAGGAACAAACTCCATGCTGAGATACTGTACCGCTCTTATTTTTGCTTTTACTTTGACTGCCCAATCCGCGGGCGAGCTGCGTTTTTGCCTGCGCGCGGAACCGAAGACTTTCAATCCGTTGCTGGTAGAGGACGATCCTTCCGAGACCATCCGCTATCTCACCGCCGGTGTGCTGATCCGCCTGAACCGCTACACACAGGAGTTGGAAGGGGAACTGGCGTCGAAGTGGAAGGTTTCCGAAAACGGCCGCCGCATCGACTTCGAACTTCGGCAGAATGTGCTGTTTTCCGATGGAACGCCCTTCGGTTGCGAGGACGTGGTCTATACCGTCCGGCAATTGATGGACCCGGCGCTGCATTCGCCAACCGGTGACGCGTTCCGCTCGGCGCCGGGCACGGTGGAAACCAAGTGCACTGGTCCAGCGTCGGCGATGGCGCGCTTCCCCGGTCCCGTGGCTGCGCTTGCCGCGCAGTTCGATCAGGTGGGGATTCTATCGGCCCGGTCGGCTAAGAAAGAAGCGGCGGTGCTGGGGCCGTTCATGGTTGGCGAATACAAGCCAGGGTCGCACGTGCTGCTGCGGCGGAATCCGAACTATTGGAAGCGCGATGCGAACGGCAAGCGTCTGCCGTACCTGGATTCGGTACGGCTCGAAATCCAGCAGAACCGCGAACTCGAGCTGCTTCGTTTCCGGCGCGGACAACTGGACGTGGTGAACAAGCTGGATCCGGAGATGTACGATCGGCTGGCCGCCGAAATGCCGCGGTCGGTGGTGGATGCCGGCCCAGCGCTCGATTGGGAGGTAGTGTTCTTCAATCAAGTGGCGAATTCGCCGCTGCCGGATTACAAAAAGCGATGGTTCCGGTCCGATGCGTTCCGGCGCGCGATTTCGGAAGCCGTGAATCGCGACGACCTTTGCCGCGTGGTATATCGCGGGCACGCCAAGCCGGCGGTCGGACCGGCATCGGTTTCGAATCGTTTTTGGCTGAACTCCGCTTTGCAGCCGCACGCCTATTCGGTGAGCGGCGCGCTGGCGCGATTGCAGCAGGATGGCTTCCACCGTTCGGGCGACGCACTTGTGGATCGCGATGGCCACAAAGTGGAATTCTCCATGATCACCAACGCCGGTAACAAGCTGCACGAGCGCATGCTGGCCATGATCCAGCAGGACCTGGGCAAGGTGGGCATTCAGCTCAATGTGGTGATCCTCGACTTCCCTTCCCTGATCGAGCGCATCAGCAAGAGCTTCAACTACGAATCGGTGCTGATGGCCTTCACCAATGTCGACCTGGACCCGAACGCCCAGATGAACATCTGGCTGAGCTCGGCTGAAAATCACCAATGGAATCCAAGCCAGAAGTCGCCGGCGACAGCCTGGGAGGCGGAGATCGATCAACTAATGCAGGCGCAGACCGCGGCGCAGGACGCAAAGAAACGGAAGGTTTCCTTCGACAAGGTGCAGCAAATCGTTTCGGAGAAAGCGCCGATGCTGTTTCTGTTGAATCCCAACGCCTTGTCGGCGGTTTCGGCGAACGTGAAGAACGTCACGCCGGCTACGTTGCGGCCGCAGATTTATTGGAACGCCGAACGGCTGGTAGTCGGCGGAGGCACGGTCAGCCAGCGATGAACCCTCTGCTCAAAGCTCGAATTTCGGTGGACTATCCGAATAAGCCCGGTGCGCTGCGCGAGGTGGAGCTGGAGATCGGCGAGGGCGAAATCCTGGGACTGGTGGGCGAGAGCGGTTCCGGAAAGAGCACCATTGCGCTGGCGCTGCTACGGCTGTTGGATCACAAGGGCGGGTCGGTACACGGCGAGCTGCGGTTCGACGGGCGGGATTTGCTGGCGCTTCGGGCGAAAGAGATGCGCCAGATTCGCGGCCGTGAAATCGCGCTGGTGCTGCAGAGTCCGCTGTCGTCGTTGAACCCGGTGCTGCGCATCGGGACGCAGATCGCGGAGGCTTGGCGCGCGCATAATCCGGAGGCAGCGAAGCAGTGGAAGGAACGTGCGCTGGAGCTATTCGATCGGGTGAATCTGCCGGCTGAGGAAAATTTCCTGGACCGCTATCCGCGGCAGCTCAGCGTCGGCCAAGCGCAAAGGGTGCTCATCGCCATGGCGGTGCTGCACCGTCCGCGGCTGCTGATTGCCGACGAAGCCACCAGCGCGTTGGACGCAATTACGCAGTCGGAAATTCTGGCGCTCTTTCGACGGTTGAACCGGGAGTTGAACATGGCCATGCTGTTCATCTCGCACGATCTGCTGTCGGTGGCGTCGCTGTGTTCACGAATCGCAATACTGCAGCATGGGCGGATCGTGGAATGCGGGCCGACGGAGCAGATGTTCCGCGATCCCAGGACGGAAGACACGCGGGCGTTGTTGCAGGCGGTGATGCGGAACCCGTTTGCGATAACGGATGTGGAAACTCCGGCTTTCACAGGCTAAAGCCTGTGCTACCGGCCGCTACTTCACTGGTAGTGTGAGCGATCCCAGGCGTCCGGAAGCGCGGTCGAAGAGAATCACTTTGATCTGCGCAACTTCAGAATTCGGCTCAAGCGTCTTGCCGATCACGAACCTTTTGTTCAGTTCCTCGAATTGCTTCTGATCGAGGTCCATGGTTTTGCTCTGATGGATCGTGTCCAAATTGCGTCCATCGGATGCCAACAAGGCAAACGTGAAGTCGACAGAAACCGTGTGTCGAGCGTTGTGTTCGGCGAACACCAGATCCGAGGGCTCCACGGAAACGGTCACGCGCAGGCCGTTCGGCTTCGGCTGCTGCACCCTTTCGATCTGGCCGGCGAGCGAAATGCCGACGCTGTCAAGCGGGCTCCAGATAGCGTCCCTAATGACGGCGTCCCGTTCGTTCGCGCCGGACGGGCCCACCGCACTCGCCATGTATCCTTTTCGATAGCGCACCTCGACGTGCTTGCGATTTACCACCACTTTCAATTTGTGGAACTGCGCGTCGAGCGCGTTGGCGTCTGCGTAGAATCCCAGGGTGTAAGTGGTTTCTGAGTCGTCTATGGCGTCTCGAATGGCGTGCTGAATGTCATTGTCGTTGTAGAAGGCCTGCCCGCCGGTATTTTCCGCGATCATTTGCATGGTGTTGATACCCGGCGGCGCCATGGAGAGAATCGGCATGGACTGCGAACCGACCCTGCTAGGCTTGACGATCCCAGCGGACTGGGCGGTCATTATTTTCGGCAGGGCGAGAAGGCCGCGGGCGTCTACCGGGTAAACCGCGATGTTGGCGTCGTTGAGAGCCCGAGTGGCGCGGGAGAGGTCGGCTTCGAACGCTTTGAAATTTTCCCTCGCTGGTTGAGCATTTCCCGGCAGAGTGTTGTTGTCAACGCCGTAATCGCCGTAGGCCGCACTGAGCGCGGCGGCGGCCATCTTCGACGATGTCTTTGACGCTCCGCCCGATGCCGAGGAAGCGCCGCTGTTGGGATCGGGAAGGTCGTTCCAATTGGCGACGCTCTCGGTTGCCAGTTGCCCGACTGTGAACGGAAAACTGCCAGTTATCCAGACCAGGTTCTTGCGTCCGGGAAGGCGGCCAATGTGATTGGCGATGGCCTCCATGGCGCCAACGGTGGCGCGGACGCGGTTCTGTACGGCGTTATCCGCGAGCAGCGCATTCTTGTTGTTGAGCCATTGATCCATGTCCTTGTCACCGGTGTTGGCCGGATCGGGTTCGGCGCCGTCCACCTGCGCTGAAGGCTCACCGCGGTAGCGGGCGATGCTGTTGAGAAGGGCCCGGGGGTCGGCAGTGAAGTCCTGCAGAATCCGCAGACGATTCCCCAGCGCGTACACGGCGACGCGATCCTCGGGGCGGATCTGGCTCAGGAACTTGATGAACTGCTGCTTGGCGAAAGCCTGATCTTCGATGCGGGTGTTGACGGCATCCAGCAAAACCACGGTAATCGTGGTTGGGGATTCCGCGCGCTGGTCCGGACGATTGGTGTGGATTCCGGCGGGAAGCGGAGCTGACGGCTTTGCCAACCTGTGCACCGAGTCGGCTGAGAAGAGCGCGATTCTCTGCTCTTTGTTGCGGTCGAAAACGGTGAAATCCGATTTGGTCAAGCCCTCAACCGGACGATTGTTCTGGTCGCGGACAATGACGTTCAGTTCGACCAGCCTGGTGTCGACGCGGATCACCGGGGATTGCGCCGCCAGAAGCAGCGCGACGGCCGGAAGGAATACGAACTTGAGCGCCATTACATCAAATTGTATCGCGATCACTTTTCTTGGGTATCGGTGGATTGCACCAAGCGGTCGCCCATCATTGTAGAAACGCCCGCGCCCACAGGTTGACACCTGTACTACTAAATCTTTGTTTCTTGGCGCGGCGCGACGATTTTCTCGCCCCTCAGCGCGCCGGCTTGAAAGCGGGCGGCAGGCAAGAATACCTTCCCCACAGAGCAGCGGGGCCGCAATCCCCAGCAGGCCGACGGGGGCGTCGGCCGCGGACCAGGGGGTCCGCCCCACAAAATCGGCGCGTGTTGCCAAGATTCTCAAATCTAGTAGAAGACGACGGTGCACCTTCAATTTGCGGCGAAGCCGCGCTGTGCCACCACCCATACACAAGTTTACTGTGCGAGGCTGCTGAAGCCTGTGGATACCCACTTATTGTTTTTCTTCGGTTTCGGTGGATTCCACCAAGCGGTCGACCACCATGGAATAGATGGCCATTTTTCCGTCGCGGTCGCTTTGGAAAAATACTCGCTGGCTGTTGGGGGAGAAGATTGGCGAGACCATTCGCGGGTCTTTGGCGCGGTGTTCGCACAAAGTGAGTTCTCTTCTCACCGACCGCACTAACAACAAGACGTATGGCGACGCTTTGCTGCCGCTGGCGCCTACCAGGACACTGGAATCCGCATTCTTGCTGAAGGACACGAACTGGCTGGTTGCAGATACGAACCGATCGTCATTGGTATCCGGAGTAAACTCGCGAATATTGTTGAGTTGCTTTTTGTCGGTGGGGAAATTGAGGTACAGCACAGTCCGGCCGTCGGTGGACCACAGCGCGGAGCCGAGGCCGCCCGGCGCAAGGCGCAATTTGTGGTTCTGCACGCCATCGAAATTCACCAGCCAGAGCTCGTCGTCCCCGCGGCGGTAGAGCATGCCGGCGCGCTTGGGACGCGGCATCGGATCGGACAATGGTGCGGGAGAATCGGCGAGCGTCTCGGCAGCGCCATTGCGCATGGTAATCAGCCGCAGACGGCTCGCACCGCTCTTCTGTTCCACCAGTCCGGCATACAAACCGTCCTCGGAGAGTCCCAGTCCCCGGCCAAACTCGAAGCCCTCGGCCAGCCGATAGACTTCGTGCGCGTGCAGGCTGCCCAGATTAGCGAGCAGCAACGAGCGGCCGTCGAAATAGCAGAAGCTCTTTTCGTCCGCGGTCAAGGTCAACGAATCGCGCACCAAGTTGTTCGCCTCCGTCAGCACGCGTGACTGGCCGGTTTTCAGATCCATACGGCAGGCCTGGACGGTTCCGGTGCGGTCGCTCGCGTAGAGCATGAAGTTGCCATGACGCGAAAGTGCGTGCCCGTAATATTCAGGCAGCCAGCTTTGGTGCGTGGGATCGGTTAAGCGATAAACGACGAACTCCGTGGAGGCATCGTTGAAGCGCTTGAATTCCGACGAGAGGGTAACGCCTTTGTCGGAAGCCAAGCAAGCGCCGGCGCCGGCCAGCGAAACGATAAATGCACGGCGAGTCTGCACCGTTTCGACTACCGATGACTGGTCTGGTAATGCTCTTTCAGCAGGTCCAGGCCGAAATCGCCATTGAAATCGCGCCAGACGCTGTGAATGTGGTTCGCGCCGTTCTGCGTGTCGTCGTACTCGATGAGAAACGCCGGCGACTGGATGCGATAGTAGTGCGGCTGGCCCGGCTGATCGCCACCGGCCCAGGCGAAATAAATATTGTTGCCGGCCTTCTTGATCTGCTCCTCGCGGGCCTGCGCCACTTGCTCGGGGACATTGTTGCAGTACTCGTCCAGCAGATTTTGCAACAGCTCCTTTTGATGGGCGTTCAATTTTGAAGCTTCCAGTCCGCTGGGCTGGCCTTGCAATGCGGCCTTGCGCGAGTTGGTGGTCAGGATGTCGGCGGGGGCGGTAGTGTTGACGATCGCGGTCTTCTTCTGATCCGCTGTCAGCGATTGAATGAACGTGCGCGCGTAATCCTCTTCGTGGGCCAGGACGCGCAGACCTTTGCGCGGGCCTTCGCGGACCTCGGCCGGATTCGCGCCGAAGAAGCTGGGCGCGCCTTGCACCTTGCCGTTGGCGATAGTGAAATTCTGACTGATGTGGTGGCCTTCGACCCGGTAGCCCCAAGTACCGGTTTCCGACGGCTCGCCGAAGACGCTGAAGGCGTAATTCTCGGGGTCGCGCACCGGGCCTTTGCCGTTCTCCATCACGCGCAGCACTTCATCCAGGCTCATTATTGTGACCGCTTTGATGTAGCCGCGCTGGCTCAGGCCGGCGCTCAAGAGCGCATGCGCCAGGTGCTTTTGCGCGGAGTTCATATCCTTCAGGGGCAGACCTTTGCGGGTCCTGGGGATGTAATGCCAGTCGAAGCGCTGCTCATCCTGAAACTGGAAAGTTGCGCGGGCGCGTTGTTCCGGATCGAGTGAATTGAGGAAAGCTTTTGCCGCGTCCGACATCACCGAGGCCGAATGCATACGGGAGTAGGCGGCAGTCAGGAGAACGATTACGATTCCGATGGCGAGGAGTCGCAAGGCGAGGGTCTTCACGGTGAGTCTCCTTTGTTGAATACCAGCTTAACTCAGTCCGTGGAGCGTGATTGGAAATTGGCGTTAATCAGCGGCGATGATTTTGGCCGCAGATAAACGCAGATGAACGCCGATTTGGATTCGAGGATACTAGAACGGCAGATCGCGCGCGCCGTTTTTGGGCATGGAGCGCATGGAACTGGCCAGGAACGGATATGGATTCACTGGCGTGCCGCCCATGCGGACTTCGTAATGCAGGTGCGGGGAGGTCGCTCGGCCGCTGGCGCCGGACAAGGCGATGATGTCGCCACGGCGGACTTCCTGGCCGGTCACGACTTCCATACGGGATAGGTGGCCGTAGTACGTTTGGAGTCCATTGCCGTGATCCACGCGGATCAGCTTTCCGTAACCACCGCTCCATTCGGCGAACACTACGATTCCGTCCGCGGCTACATGGACCGGGGTACCCATCGGCGCCTGGAGATCGACGCCGGTGTGAATGGCGCCTTCACCGGAGAACGGGTCGGTGCGGCCACCGAAGGAGCTCATCAACTGGCCCTGCACCGGCCAAAGACTGGGCCGGATGTTGATCTGCCACTGCTTGGGGTAATCGCGGTAGATCTTGGAAATGGAAGCCGACTGCAGGAAGTTGTACTCCCCCAGGGACTCGCGGAATGTGGGCGCCAGGGTAGCATCGTTGACGACGTCGGTGGAAGCGCCGGGCTTCCGCTTCAGGCCATACGCCACGGATACTTCACTGGCAAAGGTCTCAAGGGTGGCTAACTGTTCGTTTTTCTGATTCGTGACCTTCTGCAGTTCCCGGTACTTCGCTCGCAGGGAATCCACTTCGTCGCGCAGTGAATTGTAATGCGCAACCTTCCAGCTCATGCGCAAGTAGCTGGAAAGGAATCCGAAGACGGTGAAACACCCTACCAGGGTTAAAGCGAACGCGACGTAGACGGCCTTATGAGGAATGTGGATGCGGCGCAATCGCCCATGAAGCGAATGCGCTAACACGAGCACAAAGTAAGGCTGGTGCGGCATGGATCTCCTTAGCTTAATTCGGCACGACCCAATGACAAACCGTGGACGCGGCAGGCCGTAGGCCGGAGAGTACCAAAACAAGGAACGAAGGCTAAGAATACTTCATGATGCGGAATGGTGTCAAGTCTGGGGAGTGTTGGGTGGGTTACTTTCTATGAAGATTGGAACGAAGCTCTACGGAATTCAAGAATTCTAAGGATTCAAGAATTCTAGGAATGCGGCGGCGCTACGCGCTTCCGCCTTTGCGGCGGACGTCGATGTTCAGGCGTTTGATTTTTTGATTGAGGGTTGAGAGGGGGATGCTTAGCTTTTCGGCGGCGTCGGTTTGGCTCCAGTTTACGGTTTCGAGCATCTCGATGATTTTGCGGCGCTCGTAGTCGGCTACGATTTCGAAGAGGGAGGCGTCCACCGGGAGGGTGCCGCTTTCGTCGCGGCGGATGCGGACGCCACCGGCTTGGAGGATCGAATCGGGGAGGACGTCGACGGATACTGTGGCTTGGGATGCCAGGACAACGGCGCGCTCCACGGCGTTTTCCAGTTCGCGGACGTTGCCCGGCCAGTTGTAGTCCATGAGGAGTTGCATGGCGTCGGGCTCGAAGTGGAGCAGGCTGCGCTGTTCGGCGTCCAGGAATTTCTCGTTCTCGCGGCAATACTTGGTGAAGAAATGCTCGATCAGGCGGGGAATGTCCTCTTTGCGTTCGCGCAGCGGGGGGAGCGCCAAGTTGATGACGTTCAGGCGGTAGTATAGGTCCTCGCGGAACTTCCCGTCCTCCACCAGCTTCTTCAGGTCGGCATTGGTTGCGGCAATGATCCGGACATCCACCTTCACTGTCTCGGTGGAGCCTACCAGCATGAACTCGCGCTCCTGGATTACGCGCAGCAATTTGGCCTGGGTCTCCTGGCTGATGGTTCCGATTTCGTCGAAGAAGATGGTGCCGCGGTTGGCGGTTTCGAAATAGCCTTTGCGGGCGGCGATTGCGCCGGTGAACGCGCCTTTCACATGGCCGAACAGGGCGGATTCCAGGAGATCCGCGGGAACGGATCCGCTGTTTACCGGGACGAACAACTGGTCGGCGCGGGCGGAGTTGGCGTGGATCGCTTTGGCGATCAGCTCCTTGCCGGTGCCGGTTTCGCCGGTGATCATTATGGTGGCGCGACTGGGCGCAACCTGGGTGACCAGGTCCAGGATGCGCAGCATGCGGTCGCTTTTGCCGATGATGTTGGGGAAGCTGTACTGCTGTTTGAAGGCGCGCTTGAGCTGGATATTCTCGCGGGCCAGGCGGCTGCTGGCGATCATGCGGTCGATCTCGATCAGCAGTTTTTCGTTGTCCCAGGGTTTGGAGAAGTAGTCGTTCGCGCCGCTTTTCAGGGCATCGACGGCCACTTCGACAGACCCGTAGGCGGTAATCATGAAGATGGGCGTCTCCTGGTCGCGCTCGCGGATCTCGTTGAGCACCTCCATGCCGGAACGGTCGGGCATCATGAGGTCCAGAAGGATCAGGTCGTAGTTGCCGGCCTCGGCTTTGCGCAGTCCTTCGGTGGCGTGCTGAGCTAAGTCGATGGAATAGCCCTCGAGACTGAGCAGCGTGTCGAGGCTTTCGCGGATCTCGGCCTCGTCGTCAACTACCAGGATTCGTCCTTTGTGCTGGGAAACCGGCTCGTCGGGCGGCAAGGGATCAGGCATGCACCGGCTTTCTTGCCAGAGGAAGCTCGACGTGAAAGCGGGCTCCGGCGCCGGGACGGCTCTCGACCTCGATGGTTCCTCCGTGCTCGCGTATGATTCCGTAGGTCACTGAAAGACCCAGGCCGGTTCCCTTGCGGGAAGCTTTGGTGGTGAAAAACGGATCGTAGATCCGGGGCAGATGTTCGGGTGGAATGCCCTGCCCGCTGTCGATCACCTGAATGCGGGCGAATCCTTCTTCGCTCCAGGTGCGGACGGCGAGCGTGCCACCGGATTCCATGGCGTCGCGGGCGTTCAGGAACAGATTCAGGAAGACTTGCTGGAGCTTGCCGGAGTTGCCCTTGACGCCGGGTAAGACGGTGTCGAGATTGAGCTTTACCTCGATGGCCGATTTTTGCAACTGGTGCTCGATCAGGGTGAGCGTTTCGCGGATCACCTTGTTGACATCCACTTCCACGAATTCGGTGGGGGAAGTTCGCGAGAAGCTGAGCAGCGAGTTGACAATTTCGCTGGCGCGGAAGGTCTGCTTGGCGATCTTGTCGAGCAGCTTGGATTTCTGCTCGTCGCCCGAAATCTGCTTGGCCAGCATCTGGGCGTAGGTGGAGATCACGGCGAGCGGCGTATTTACCTCATGGGCCACGCCGGCGGCGAGCAATCCGATGGAGCTTAGTTTGTCGGCCTGGACCAGGCGGCGCTCGAGATCGTCGCGATCGGTAACGTCGTCGAAGATGATCAGACGGCCGATCTGCTGCATTTCTTTCGAGACCAGGGGCGCGATGGCGATGTTGAGCGTATGTTCGACGGCGTTGCCGTTTCCGTTGGAGGAAGAACGCAAAACGAACTTGTAGACATTGCGTACGCCGGTATCGCCGCGCACTTGGTCGAATTGCTCGCAAAGGTCGGCCGGCAGCAGCTCCGAGAGGGGGCGGCCCAGGGCTTCTTGCCTGGAAACGCCGGTCAGCCGCTCGATCTGTGTGTTCCAGCTTTCCACACGGTCGTCCAGGTCGGCGGCCAGAATGCCGACGTTGATGGACTCGACGATATTCTCGCTGAACTCCTTCAGGCGCTCGTATTCATCCACCTTGCGCTGCAGGGAGCGATACAAACGGGCGTTCTCCACAGCGATGCTGACGTAGCCGGATAGCGTGACCAGCAGCTCCACGTCGTCGCTCGACAGGAAATCGCCCTTGTCCGTGCGGCTGAGGGCGAGGTAGGCGATGGTGCGGCCGCGGACGCTGCATGGGAAGTAGTAGGTCAGATCGAGATCGGAGATGGTATTTCGGACCGAAGCCGGCCATTCTTTGGAGACCACGTCCAGCAGGTGGCGGGTGCGTTCGAAAAACAGATAGGGCTTTTCAGGGTGGGAGCTGAGGAAGCTCAAGTCGGGTTCCTGCATCGGGCGGGGGCTGCGCTCTTTGCGGTTGCCCATGGTCATTTGCAGGCGGAACTGGTCGTCGTTGTCGCCCGAGAGGAAGAAGGCGACATGTTGGATGGACAGCGTGTGGACCAGGCGATCGGCCACGGATCGAAGCATTTCGTCCAAGTTGGTTTCCGACCCCAGCTCGCGGGCGAATTCGATCAGGGTGCGGCGATAGTCGTAACGGTCTTTATAGAAGAAGTAGCGGTCGAGCTGTTCCTGCAGCCAGTCGCGAATGGGCTGGAAGATGAACGTTGCGAAAACGATGAGTCCCACGATGGCCGCAGGGCTGAGATCGTCGGGCTTGGTGAAGGAAAAGATCAGGCCGTAGAAGATCCCCAGGACGACCAGCGTCGCCAGGGTGTAGACGTAGCCTTGCTGGAAGATGATGTCCACGTCCATCAGGCGATAGCGCAGGATGGCGTAGGCCCAGGTGATGGGGATCAGGATCAGGGAGAGCACGGCCATTTTCTGGTAGTGGCCGGGAAGAGCGCCGAACAGATACGGTACGGCGTAGATCAGGGTGAAGGGGACGATTCCGAGCAGCGCGCCGTTGCGCAGATACTTGAGCTGCCGGCGGACCAGCGGATCCTCGGCGTGCGGCGTCTTAAGCCATAGCGTGACCGCACCGATCAGGTACACACTGCAAAGGTAGAACAGCCAAGCCTGATCGAGAAACCAATTGACTGAGATGGGCGAGATGGCCACGCGCAGCATGTCCTTGCCAACCAGAACAAAGACGGCGAGCAGAAACAGCCCCGGGATGTAAGCCACGGCGATGCTGCCGCGACGTCGAAGCCACTCGGGGCGTTCCGGAAATACCAGGCAGAAGTGCAGGAAGATGGTGGGGGCAAGGATGCCGGCGGCGACGTTGCCGTAGTAGATCACCTGGTCGAAAGCGTTCAGCTTGCCAGTGTAGTGGAAGCAGGAAAATACAAACGAAGCCAAACAGAGGATGTAAAAGTGAACCGATCGTGGCGCGCTGACGCGCCGATAGTAGACAAACAACCCGATCAGCAGGTAGACCAAGCCGACGGCGTACTGATAGTAGACGGCGCGGTCGACCACGGTTTCGCCGATGATGACGTGGGCGGGAACCGGAACGCCCCCGCGGCGAATGAGGTAGGTGCGGGCCTTGCCCCAGACCACTACCTTCTCGAGGACTTGCGGCACATCGGTGGTCTTGCTTATGGGCGATTCGTCGATTTGCTCCAGGACATCGCCAGCGCGGAGGCCGGCATTGTCCGCACCGCTGCCAGGGCTGACGTGGAGGGCGACGACCGAGTTATTACCCGTGGCATCGGCGCGGTCCACCCAGATGACGCCATCGTCGGGGAGATGCACGCGGCTTTGCTGCCGGAAACTGATGACGGCGCAGCACACCGCAGCCACTGTCAGAATGAACAACAGCGCGCTGACGAATTGGGTTTTGAGATCCCTCACGCCCTCATCTCCGCCAGAATCGAGCTTGGAACAGACTCCTGAATCCGCCCTTTCCCGTGACTGCGATGGAGCATTTCAAGTGCCACCCTGAAAAACTGTACTCTGCTATGAGAATACAGGATTTGGTGCAAGAAAACAAACGAGTTGAGTGGTGGAATCCGGTTTTTTGGATACGCCACTACGGGAAAGTGTATAGCTACGGAAAATCGGAAGCCTAGTCCTGTCAACTCCGTAAGCGAGCACCTCAAGTTTCTCACAGATGAGGTCATCTGGTGTCGCGGTCCAGCCGACCTTGGTGCTTCCAATGCCCGTCTCGCGAACTCGCTTGGCCGAGGGGAGGGCACGGGTATCCTGGCACCGAATTATTTGGGTGTTGCCGCGCGGCGTCGTCTGCCTGGGTTGAGCCCCCGGAACTTGAAGAGCGAGGAACCAACCCATCGGTTCTTGAGGACGTTTTTCAGAGCGGGTCCAGGGGGACCCGTGCGGACCTGGGGGTCCGCCCCACTCCGGCTGGAGGATTGTCGGAATTGGGGAATGGGTATCCTGGCACCGAATTTCCCAAACTGTGCGCGCTTCCTAGTCCTCTGGATCAAGGGACGGCTGAGGTCTTCCATGAAATCTATTGACAAGCAACCTACTTGGGCTTAACATCTTTCTTCTGGATTCATCGTTGGGCAGGTAACATCCCGACCTGGTTAGGCCGGTCCGCGTCGTATGATGCTGTTTCAAATCGGCGAAAAGATCGTTTATCCCAACCATGGGATTGGCACTGTCGAGAACATAAGCACGCGCGCTTTCGGGGCGGCCTACGAGCGCTTCTACCTGCTGCGCCTCACCTACAACAGCATGACGGTGATGGTGCCGTTTTCGCATGTCGAGGAGATCGGGCTGCGCAAAGTTACGCGCAATGGCGAGGTGGCGCGAGTCCTTGGTTTTCTATCGGATGGAAGCTGCAAATGCAAGGGAGACTGGAAGAACCGTTTCAAGGACAATTCGGACAAGATGCGCAACGGCAGCTTGCTCGAAATCGCGGAAGTGTTGAAGACGCTGCTGATGCTGCAGACTGAGAAGCCGCTTTCGTTCCGGGAGAAGAAGATGCTGGACCGGGCGCGGCACATGCTGATCACGGAACTCTCGATTTCACGGGGTTTGCAGGAGTCCGAGGTGGTGGCGCTGCTGCAGAAGGCGCTGGATAAGGCGTCGTTGTCGTTGCCGACGCCGCTGTAGGAGGCTGCTGCAAGTTCGCAGCACCCACAGGCTGTACTTCACAGGCTAAAGCCTGTGCTACCAATTGCCGACAGGCTCTGTGCGGTTTGGAAGTGTCCAAACTCGAGTCCACAGGAAACCTCTTATCAATCTCTCAAGGCCGTAGTACCAATGGCTGGCAGTACAGGGTTTTCCCACCTCTTCTTAAGGGTTTTGCTGCGTGGTAATCGACCGGTCCAAACCCTAATATGGGAACGAGATACTAGGCCATTAGTATGCTGTGCCGACTTTGCAATACGAAACTCGCTCCACTACGCAGCCTCACCGACGGTGAGTTTTGCTGCGATGAGCACCGGCAATCCTTTTACGAGGAGCAAGCCAAGATTGACGCGGTGGTCGCGACACCGGCGGGCAGTTCGCTGCTTTCTCTCCAAGGCTCACTTAGTGCGGCGCCGCCATTGGCGCCGACCAGCGCGACAGAGCCATCCACGTTCCAACTGGAAGTAGCGATCCCTTCGGGAGGGACGTCGAGCGGGAAGATCGCGGGACTGCCCGAAGCGGATCAACTGCAACCGCTCTATTTCGAGCAAACTCCGGCGGCTCCATCGACGCCGGCGGATACCGCCTCGACGGAACCGGCTTTCGCGAACGAGCCGGTGTTTCCGCAGATGGACGCCGCGGCGATGTCGCTCGATACGGGATCGTCCGAAGAGGGCGAAGTGTTTTTGCATCCGGTTCGGGAGATTCCGGGCTCCTGGCGCTGGATACGGGAGGCATGGAGAACGGCTCCCAACGATCTGCGGACCATGGCGCTGCTCTTGCCCATCCTCCTGGCGGTGGCGGTGAGCGGATCGGTTCCCAAAGTCAGGATTCCGCAGATAGCGAGCGGCGGGGTTCAACAATTGATGGGCGACCGGTGGAAGAACTTCCATCAGACGATCACGAACCGGGCGGCGGTAGCGTTCGCGGACGATTTTCGGTCCGGCCTGGACGCCTGGGACAGCCGATCGAACCTGACCACCAGTTGGTCCTATGATGCTGCGGGGTTTGTGCAGCCGGGCCCGCTGGCGCTTTTCAAGCCAACCGTAGATTTGTCCGACTACCGGTTCGAATTCCTGGGCGAGATCGATCAGAAGGGGTTGGGCTGTGCTTTTCGCGCGGCCGATCTGAAGAATTACTACGCGGTGAAATTCGTGGTGGTGAAGCCCGGTCCATTACCGCTGGTGCATCTGGTGCGTTACGCGGTGGTAGATGGCAAAGAGGGCCCTCACCTGGAGAAGCCTCTGCCTCTGACAGTACGCAAGGACATGTTGTACCGGGTATTGCTGGACGTTCGCGGCTCCGATTACACGATCATGGCGCAAGGGCAGGTAGTGGACTTCTGGTCCGACAGCCGCTTGCGGCATGGTGGAGTGGGTTTCTTTTGCGGCCGCGGCGAAAAAGCCCGCGTTCGCTGGGTAGAGGTTTCGCATCAATACGACGCCCTCGGAAGACTATGCGCCTATCTTGCCCCTCTCGGCATTGAAGGCAGAAACGGAAATATCAACTGAGCTATGAGCCAATTCAAATCGAGATCATCGTCCGCCGACGAGGCCGGGACCACGGCGAAAACGCCTACGCTGGCACGGGCCGCGTCGCTCCATGTGGAGGGAAAACTGCGGGAGGCGTTGGACGAAGTGAATCGCGCGCTCGAGGGCGGGGATGGAAGCCTGGAAGTATTCGCCGCCAAGGCGCAACTGCAGTTTGAGTTGGAGCAGTACGACGACGCGGCGAAGAGCTACGCGAAGGTGCTGAGCATGAATCCGCGGCACTCGGCCGCGAACTTCAACCTGGCGGTGAGTCTGGAGAAGTTAGGGCGCTGGCAGGAGGCGGTGGAATTCTTTGAAAAGTCCGCCGAAGGCGAACCGCAGCGGTTGGATACGCACTTGGGAATGGCCATCTGCCAACTCCATCTGGACAAGGTGGACGCGGCCGCAGCCAGCTTCCAGCGCGTGCTGGCCAAGCAACCGGAACATACCACGGCATTGTTCGGCAAGGCGGTAACGTTGCAACTGCAGTGGAATTTCGATGAAGCGGCGCGGATTTACCAGTCGATTCTGGCGAAGAACCCGAACTCGGAAGAGTGCCTGGTGAACATGGTGACGGTGGGAATGGCGCGGAAGGATCTGGGCATGATCTCCGACTATTCCGAAAAGCTGCTGACGCTGCGGCCGAACTCGCAAACGGCGCTGGAGGGTCTGGCCACCTGCGCTTTCGCGGCCAACGATTTCGAGGCGGCGCTGCGGTACTGCAAGAGGCTGACCGAATACACGCCGGACAACTTCGACCGCTGGTTCAATCTGGGCGTGGCATATCAGAAGACCGGGAACCTGGGGGAGGCCGGCAAGGCCTACTCGGAGGCGATACGCATTCGTCCGGACGCCAAGCAGGCGTTTGTGAACCTGGGCGTGGTCTATCAGGAATCCGGCGATCTCGAGAAGGCGCGGCCAGCGTATGAACGCGCTCTCGAGATCGCTCCGGACCTCTACGAGGTGTTGCATAACCTGGGCGCTTTGCTGGACAAGCAGGGTTCGAAGGAAGAAGCCGAGAAGATTTACACCAAGGTGCTGGCCAGGAATCCAGACCTGGAAGAGGTGTGGTTCCGGCTGGGATATCTGCGGTTGGAGCGCGGCGATCACCGGGGCGCGGTGGAGGCTTTCCAGCATTGCGTCGATAAGCGGGGCAATTGGCCCGAGGCGCAATTGAACCTGGGCATCTCCTCCTGGAACATGGGCGATCCGGAAGGGGCATCGAAGGCTTTTGAAGCGGTGCTGGCGGCAAATCCCGAATCGTTGGACGCGCTACGCGGACTGGCTGCGCTGGCAGTGGAGCGCGACAATTTCGACCAGGCGCTGGATTATCAGGCGCGGCTTATCGAGAAGGGCGAGCGCAGTCCAGAGCTGTTCTACAACACCGGGCTGCTGTTGCAGAAATCCGGGCAGTTGGACGATGCCGTTCGCTTGTACAAGGAAGCGCTGCAGGAACGGCCGCAGTTCCCGGAAGCTCTACTGAATCTGGGTCACGTGCTGAAGAATCAAGGTCGCCAGGATGAGGCGCGGAACTGCTGGAAGCAGGCGCTGGAGCAGAAGCCGGAGCTGGCGCAGGGGTATTTCGAGAAGACGAACTAGGGGCGGAAGAATCCAGGAGACAGGAGCCACAATCCAGAAGGCGCGCTTCGGGAATTGCGGTTTGCTGGCCGTCTTTCGGACATAGGCCAAGCGGGTTAACAACCCGCTGTTCACAGGCTAAAGCCTGTGCTACCACTCATTGACAAGTTACTGTGCAAGGCTGGTACAGACTTTGGCTCTGTGTTGTGGAAATGTAGAAACTAAAGAAGCGGGTTAACAACCCGCTGCAGGTTTGGCAACCTGCCCCACATCGTGGCGGATTCCCTTCCCCTTCCGACCACTCTCTCTTTCGCTACGAGCACGAATTCTTGCTAGCGATTCGTCGCACCACTGGACGTGGGCTTTCAGCGAGTGCAGGCCCTTGCGCAGAGTCAGCAGGATGTGGAAATCGGCGGAGGGGAGGCGGTCTGGGAAGCAGGGGTCGGCTTCGGCCCAGTAATGCTCCAGGCGCTCGATGGCTTGCAATCTCGCGGAGATCTGGTCGCGTAATCGCAGGAAGAAGCGTTCGGTCTTTGCCAGGTCCGCCAGTTCGCTCATGAAGTAGAGCTGAGCGAGGGAGGCGTTTCGTTCCACACCTATGTCCGGCGGGGACTCCAGCCAGGCGTGCAAGGCACGGCGTCCCGCGGCTGTTATCTCGTAGACGCGGCGCGCTGGGCCGCGCTTGGAATCGGCCGAGCGGCTGCGCAACCATTTCTTTTCCTCCAGGCGTTGCAGGGTGGGGTAGATCTGCGAGAGCTCGGCGGCCCAGATGTAGTGGATGTGCTGGTCGAAGATAGCCTTCAGATCGTAGCC
Source organism: Bryobacteraceae bacterium (assembly GCA_035632375.1). Classification (GTDB taxonomy): domain Bacteria; phylum Acidobacteriota; class Terriglobia; order Bryobacterales; family Bryobacteraceae; genus Palsa-89. Next base: position 36,083 of record DASQGY010000246.1, read on the forward strand.
GCTGGCCGGCTGCCGGAGCAAGCCGAGGAGGATATGGTCCAAGCTCATGACTCCAGTATATAAGAAGTGATGTACTTATTATATAAACTGTTATATACTGACCTCATGCAACGACGAACATTCCTCAGTGCGGCGGCTTTGGCCGCGCTCCCCGGCAAGGCTCAGGATCGCCAGCCGCCTCCTCCCGCCGTGGGCCAGCTCTTTGCCGATCCGGAATTCGACTTCACGGCGCGGATCGTGTTGGGGACTTCCTACTATGGCGTGGGCAATCCGGGCAAGCTCTTCGCGATTGCGGCGGCCATCAAGAACGGCGATTTCGAGGCGGCCTATCAGGCCTACTACAGCGCGGGCGTGGAAGCGCGGCAATGGGCGGAGGCAGCAGCGGCGAAGAAGCACCGGATCAGCGCTCGCGACGCTTGGCTTTGGGCTGCTGGATATTTCAGCGCCTCGCTCCGTTTCCTTGACGGCACAACGGATCTGACTCGCTTGTTGCCAACCTGGGGGCAGTACGAGACCTGCTGGAAGGAAGCGGCGGCGCTGTATCACCCCGCCATCGAGCGCGTCGAGATTCCATATGAAGGCACGACGCTCACCGGTTGGCTCTTCCGCGTTGACGATACGCGCCGCCGGCGGCCGCTGGCGATACTCAACAACGGCGCGGACGGCTCAGAACTGAGCATGTACGTGCTGGGTGCGGCGGGCGGACTGGCGCGCGGATACAACTGCCTGACGTTCAATGGGCCCGGCCAGAACGACTCGCTGTGGGAGAAGAAGCTGTATTTCCGGCCGGACTGGGAGAAGGTGATCACGCCCGTGGTGGACTTCTCCGTGCGTCACAAGGAAGTGGACCCGAAGCGCATCGCGCTGATCGGCATCAGTCAGGGTGGTTACTGGGGGCCGCGCGCGCTGGCGTTCGAGCGCCGTATTGCTGCAGGGGTCGCCGATCCTGGTGTTTGGAACCTGGCTGATATTTGGATGCGCAACCTGCCGAAGCCAGTCTTGGATCTCCTGAACAACGGCAAGAAGGAACAGTTCGACGCGATGGTCGCGACGGGGCTCAAGATGAATCGGAGGTCGAAAGTCATGGTGGACTTCCGCATGCGTCCTTACGGCATGACTTCGTACTATGAGGTCTTTCGCTCGGTGCTGGACTACAATCTGAAGGACGTCGCGGGGCAGATCCGGTGCCCGATGCTGGTGACGAATCCAGAGTCTGAGCAGTTCTTCGCCGGGCAGGCGCGGCAATTCCACGAAATGCTGCGATGTCCGAAGACGCTGATCGATTTCACGCGCGAGCAGGGGGCGGATATGCATTGCGAAGTGAACGCTCCGGGTTACCGCGACTACTGTATCTACAATTGGCTGGATGAAATATTGGGCTAGAGATTCTGGACACCGGAATCCAGGAGCCAGCGGGCAGCCGCCCTAAAAATAGGGCCGGTTGCATGAAGTAGAAACTCGATGCGCCGGCTACATCGGCCTGTGGGGCAGGTTGCTAACAGTTGCTAGCCTGCGCGCGATTGCTAATCGCGCTTCACCAAGCGGGTTGCCAACCCGCTGCAGGTTTCCAACCTGCCCCACAGTTGAAATCAATTCCGGATTATCAGGCGCTCATTTCTTCCCAGGTCACGATGCGGCGCTCGTAGATCGATTTGCGGCCCATCATCGCGACCAAGGTGGAGAGGGCGGCGGAATCGGCGTTGTTCAACGGGGTCTTGCGACCGCGGGCGTTGTCGATGAAGGCGGCAATCGAAAGGTACGTGGAGTCCTGGCCGGCGTCGGGAACGTCGAGCTTGATCTCGCCCTTCTTCTCACGCTCGATCCAGGTGGCCGACGGCAGGTCCACCGCGCCCTTCGCTCCGTACACGCGCTCCTTGATTCCGGAGAATCCCGGCGGGTCGAAATAGATGTGGCTGAATTCCAGACGCAGGTCGTTGGGGAATTCGTAGATCACCGCGTAGTTATCCATGGTGGTGCGGCCGGGCGGTTCGTCCTTGAACAGATTGATACCGCCGGAACCGTAGGCGCGCAGCGGGTGCTGGCCGGCGGTCCAGACGAAGAGGTCGAGAATGTGGCAGGCCTGTTCGACGATGTTGTCGCCAGAGCGCGTGCGATCGAAATACCAGGGAACCTCGCGCGGCAGGTCGCCGGTGTGGCGGTAGCCTTGCAGGAAAAGCACCTTGCCGATACCGCCGGAATGGATGAACTTCATGGCGGCGCTGCGGTTGGGATCGTGACGGAGCTGGAAACCCGACTGAAAGATGCCCTTGGCGCTCTTCGCGGCGGCAGCCATCAGGCGGACATCCTGCGGCGTGGTGGCCATGGGTTTTTCGCAATAGACGTGGTTGCCGACTTCGAGCGCGTCGATGGCGATCATCTTGTGGGTGTCGACAGGCGTAGCGATGATGGTGGCGTCGATATCCTTGCGCTCGTCGAGCATTTTGCGGAAGTCGGTGTAGGTGGCCGGCGCGTCGCCGGTGGCGCTGACCAGTGCGGAGGCTCTGGCGAGTCTCGCTTCATCGAGATCGCACAGCGCGACAACCTTGACGCCGGGAACCTTGAGCACGTTCTTCAAGTCGTAGGTGCCGCGGCCGCCGACACCGATGACGGCTACGCGGATTGTTTCGTTGGGCGATTGTGCGGCCAGCAGGGCGGGCATTGCCGCCGCAGTTTTCAGGACGTCGCGTCGGGAGTACATGTTGACAGTATCCTGTATCTTGAAGTCGAGTGTCCGAGTGCGGCAATTCGAGGCTGGCGATCTGGAGGATGTGCTGGCTATCGAGCGGGATTCATTTGGCCCGGAGGCCTGGGACAAGCGCCTGTTTCTGGATTATTTTCGAAAGTATCCGGAGCTGTTTTTCGTTGCCCGCGTGGGGCGGCGGACAGTTGGATACAGCATCACGTGTGCGGGTTTGCGCAGCGCGGAGCTGGTATCGATTGCGGTGCTGGCGGGGGATCGGCGGCAAGGGGTTGCGCGGGCGCTGCTTGGACATACCGCGACGGAACTGTGCGACAGGCGGGTGAAGACGTGGTGGTTGATGGTGGATGTCGCGAACTTGCCGGCGATCCGGTTTTATGAGGCGTATGGTTTTGTGCAGGCGAAGAGAGTGAAGCAGTATTACAGTGCGGGCCGGGACGCGTGGCGGATGCGGCTGGCGTTGTGAAGCCTGGGTCAGCAGCTCACCTGAACGGAGCTATGCGTTAGTTGTGGATGTGGACTCGGTTGGGCCAGCGCGATTGACAATCGCGCGCAGGTTGGCAACCTGCCCCACATGCTGACCGGGTTGATTACGGCCAGAGCAGTAGACCGAGGAAGAGGGCCAGCCACAGCACCGTGAGGAAGTGCCAGTACAGGGCGGTGACTGTGGCTCGGCTGTTCTGGCGCGTGTAATCCAGCAAGACGGACTCGGGGCGGATCGAGGCTCGCAACAAGAGGTAGCACAAGGCACCGATTCCGCCTAGCAGATGGATGCCGTGTATGCCGGTTACCACATAGAAAAGAGAGCTGTGCGGATTGTGTTGCAGATAGATGCCCTGCGCAACCAACTCGCGGAGCGCGAAAAGTTGGGAGGTGAGGAACGCCAGTCCGATGCCTGCGGTTATTTCCAGCCAACGAACATAGCGCTCGCTGTTCCTGCGCTGGAACGATGCACGTGCGGTTTCCAGCGTCCAACTGCTCGACAGGATAATCGCGGTGCTGAGCCACAGCAAGGGCGGGACGGCGATGTGCTGCCAGTTGATGGGCGAACGCGAGCGGGTGAAGTACGCTATGCCAATCGTAACGAACAGGGTGGTGATCGAAACCAGGACGAAGCGCATGGCCAGCAATCCGGCGCCGGGAATGTGCCGGGAGCGGCCATCGTCGCCGCCACCGTCTCCGCCGCGATGGTCTTCATCGGGATCGCGCGGGCCGCCACCGGGTGGATCGGCGAGTTTCAATTCCTCGGTTTCAGTAGGAACCAAGGGCATATTTCCTATTTCTTACGATAGAACAGCGCAGTCATCGGACGCGCAGTGCACCATTGGCAACGGTAACGCAGCGGCCGGCCAGTCGAACCAAGTTGCCGGCAACGTGAACGGTCAACAGGCTTTGGCGCTCCATTTCAAGACCCTGCTCAATAATTACGGTTGCGCCGTCGTTGACGATCCCGTGCGCGACCAAGTGGCATGCCAGCGGTCCGGCGGCGCTGCCGGTAGCGGAATCCTCGACAATCCCGACAGTTGGATTGAAGAATCTTGCATGAACGGGATCCAAACAGAATAAATAGCAGCCTTGCCCGCCGACATCGCGTAAGATTCTCGCCAGCATCGACGCGTCGGGGGAGGCACGTCCAATCGCTGCACGGCTCCGAACCGGGACCAACAGATGTGCCGCGCCGGTAGAGACTACCTGAGCCGGTAGCGACTCGGTCATCAAATCGCTGGCCTCCAAGCCGAGAGATCGAGCCAATGACGGTAGCTCTTCGCAAATGGCGCCAAATATCGGCGGCGTCTGGGTCAAGACCACGGACGCCAGTCGCTGTCCTTCGCACTGAATCTCAACAGGCAAGAATCGCTCCCCAATTTCCTGAGTGAATCGGTTTGCTCCGTCGCTCAGCTTGAGTGCGCCGGACTCGGCCAACCACCACCAGGCGCCAAGCGAGTTGTGTCCCGCGCCAAAAACTTCCACACCGCCTGCCGTAAACGAACGTAGCCGCCAATCCGCGGATTGATTGGTGGACGGCGTCAGAAATGTGGTTTCCGCCTGGCCCAATTCGCGTGCAATCTGCGGCATCGCGGCATCGTCGAGCACCGCCGCTTGAGGGACCAAAGCGAGCGGGTTGCCAGTAAGTGGACGATCGGCGAAGACGTCGACAAGGTAAAACGGAATCTGCATGGTGAGCTGAGCCGCCTGCCGTCTGGTTCCGGCCACCTGGCCTTACTTCCAGCCCATCCGTTCCCGCAACGCGGCGATGTGTGCGACGTGATGGCGTCCGTGCCAGGCATACAGCGCGGCGTTTTGTTCCAGGCGCAGCAAACCCAGCGACGGGTGGCGGAAGGTGCGCTTCCAGTCTTCATCGGTGAGGGAACGGAGCAAGCCGACCCAACGCGAGTGCAGGGATTCCAACAGCTTGAGTGAAACCTCCACCGGGGCGGTTCGCGCGTCGGGGAGCTCGGCCCAGCGGTCCTCGTGATAGGCCTTGATGGTTGGCTCTTCTTCAGTGAGAGCCCAGCGAAAACGGATGTAGCTGTTGATGTGGCTGTCGGGTACGTGATGCACTACCTGGCGAACGGTCCAGCCGCCGGGGCGATACGGGGTGTCCAGTTCCGCGTCGCCGAGGCCCTTCACCACCTCGCGCAAACGGAAGGGGGCTTCCGCGATCTCGGCGACGAACTTTGCGCGCTCGTCCGGGCTGACGGTTTCGGGGAACTGAAACTTTCCCACGGGATAGCGAAGGTCTGGGGTATCCATGGATGTTTCGATTCAGCATAGCGCGCCGGGGATGCAGGACATTTTCCGCATGTTATGCTGTTTGCGGAGTGTTCAGCGGGCATTATCGAAAAGTCAAAGCTATCTTCGGCACAACCGATGTATTTCTAGTTGCCCTGGCTTTCCTAGCCGCCTACCAGACCCGCATCCGTCTGAGTTTCGAGAAGGTCTTCTACCTGGAGTTTCCGGTGGCGGTCACGCTGCTGGCCCTTTCGGCGCTTTGTTGGGTGGCGATTGGGTACTGGCTGAACGTTTACGAAAAGCTGGACTCCGCTCACCCGCGTGTGGTCTTGCGCGACACCTTCCGGCAGTGCGCGCTGGGCGCGATTTCAGTGGTAGTGGCCGAATATGTGATGCGATTGGACCTCAGCCGGTCGTTCGTGGCGCTGTTCGCGATCTACGCTTGGATTTTCCTATGTTTGTTTCGGCTGAACGCGGCCCGGGTGGTGGGGGCGGTACGGCGGGAGTTTGGGGCGGCGCACTATGTGATGGTGGTCGGTTCGTCGGAAGGCGCGCGCCACTTGGGAGAAGCGCTGGAGCGGTCTTCCGATTACGGCATCCGGCTGGTGGGATTCCTGGATGAGCAGCCTGGGGAGGTGGCGCTGTCTCAAACCTATGAACAATACGCGCTGTCACGATTGCCCGAGCTCTTGCGGCGGCAAGTGATCGACGAGATCATTTTCGCGGTGGACAGCCGGAAATTGGCGGAGATGGAAGAAGTGTTCCTGCTTTGCGATGAAGAGGGGGTACGCACCCGCGTGGTGGTGGACTTTTTTCCGCACGTGAACAGTCAGGTGTACCTGGACCGGTTGGGGACCACGCCGTTGCTGACGTTTTCCGCCGCTCCGCACGATGAAATCAGGCTGCTGTTGAAGCGCACCATCGACTTGGCGCTGGCTGCGGCGGCACTGGTCCTGCTGCTGCCGTTCATGTTGCTGATCGGCGCGCTGATCCGTTTGACCTCGCCCGGGCCTGTGATTTTCCGGCAGGAGCGCTGCGGCTTGAATGGCCGGCGCTTCGTGTTCTACAAATTCCGATCGATGTGCGACAACGCGGAAGAGATGAAGGCGTCGCTGGCGCACTTGAGCCAGAGGTCCACGGCGTTCAAGATTCCCAACGATCCGCGGCTCACCGGGTTGGGGCGTGTGTTGCGCAAGTTCTCCATCGACGAATGGCCGCAGTTGTGGAACGTGTTGAAGGGCGACATGTCTCTGGTGGGACCGCGGCCGGCGGTTCCCGAGGAAGTGGAGATGTACCAGCGATGGCAGCGGCGCAGATTGCGCATGCGTCCGGGCCTCACCTGCCTTTGGGCGGTGGCGGGGCGCGATGCAATCGATTTCGAGACCTGGATGAAGATGGACATGCAGTACATCGACAACTGGTCCCTGGGGTTGGATTGGAAGATCATCCTGCGCACCATTCCGCGAGTGCTCACTGGCCGCGGAGCAAGCTGACGCGCAAAACACAATAGAATGAAAGTGACATTATGCATCTAGTTCCTACGCAAGAGGAAGTGGTCAGCCTGCTGCGCCGCACCGGGGCCATTCGCGACGGTCACTTCGAATATCCAAATGGGCTGCATGCCACCGAGTACATGCAGGTGCAACTGGCGATGCGGTATTACCAACACGCCAAAGTGCTGAGCGTGGGCTTGAGCCGGCTGCTGAGGGCCAACCCTGAGATCCGGGCTATCATTCCCGAGTTATCCATCGTTTCTCCCGACACCGGTGGACTGCCGGTGGCCTACGGCATGTGCGAAGCGCTGCGCGCGCACCAGGTGTATTGGGCTGAGCGCATGGAAGAGCACGGATCGATGAAATTCCGGCAATACCTGGAGCAGGTTCCCGGCGAAAAGGTGCTGATCGTGGATGACATCCTGCGATCCGGCCGAAACCTGGCGGAGTTGAAGCGTCTGGTGGAAGCTTCCGGAGCGCAAGTAGTCGGCCTGGCAGTGATCATCTACCAGCCGACGCCGAAGACCATCGACTTCAGTCCCCTGCCCTTTTATTATTTGGCCAAGCTGGACGCGACGTATTACAAAGACGCGGGGTCGTGCGAGATGTGTAAGCGGGGAGTGCCTGCGGAGAAAGTGTGGGTGTGAGCGGCGCGTTGCGCCGCCGGACACTGCTGTGTCCGAGGAATACGAGGAATTCAAGAATGGGCCGGTGCGCGCTCCTTAACTCAAGGAAGGGGGGCGCGTGGTACGTTGTGGGCTTCTCTTGAGGATTCGGTGGCGCCTGGGTGCTCCGCGTCCGGGGAATCCATAGAACACAGAATGGGCCGGTGCGCGCTCCTTAACTCAAGGAAGGGCGGCGGCGCGACACGGCGAGATCTTCTCCGGGGAATCAGAGAAAACGGAATGGG
>DASQGY010000247.1:0-9630 GCA_035632375.1 Bryobacteraceae bacterium
CGCCGGCCCCAGCATCGGGCAGATGCCCTTGTGGGATCGCGGCTACCCGCTCTCGTCGAAGCATTAGGACGAAAGCGGACTTGCCTTATCGGCGTTCATCGGCGGGTAAGGATTCTTTTGCCCAACATAGAGCGTCGCGACAGAATCCACACGCAACGCCACCTGCCAGCCATCTTTGGAATCCGGCAAGTTTTCCGTCACCGGCCGGTCTCCAAAATTGCACAGCAGAATCGCCTGGCTGCCCCCCGGATCGCCACGCTCCATCCTTAGCCACCGCTCTTCCTGGTTGACCTCCACTCGCGACAAATCCTTGCGGCAATTGGACAGGCACGGCCATTGCTTGCGAAGCGCGATCAGGTCACGGTAAAGGCGAAGTACGTCCATATGAAGCTGCTCCGTTTCCAGAGCCCACGTGAGCTTCGATTTCTCGAACGTCTCTACCGACTGCGGGTCCAAGAACTCGCTCGCGCCCGCAAAATCCGCAAATTCTTGTCGACGCCCTTCGGACACCGCTCTCGCCAGCGCCGGATCGCCATGGCTGGTGAAGTAAAGGAACGGCGCGCTATCGGCGAACTCTTCGCCCATGAACAGCAGCGGCAGGTACGGCGAACAAAGCATCAGTGCGACCGCCGCCTTGAGCTGGTCGAGCGGTACCAATTGCGACAAGCGCGACCCCTGACTCGTGTTCGCCACCTGGTCGTGATTCTGTAGAAACACCACGAAGCGCGATCCAGGTTGGCCGATTGCGGAGCTGCCAAAGCGGCGCTGCCTGTGGGCCGAATAGACGCCGTCGTAAACGAAGCCCTCGCAGATCGCCTTCCGGACATGATCGAGCTTGCCGAAGCCGCCAAGAAATCCGCGATTTGCGCCGGTCAGAAAACTCACCACGGAATGGTGAAACTCGTCGTGCCATTGCGCATCCAGGCCATGTCCCCCTTCGGAAATAGGCTTGATCACGCGCACATCGTTGAGATCGCTTTCGGCGATGACCCACGCCTGACGTCCGAGAATCGCTGCCTCGCTGTGAAATCGCTCGCCAAGTTCGGCGAGAATATGTAGCGCGCTGAAATCGAAAATGCCGTGAATGGCATCCAGCCGCAGCGCGTCCATATGAAACTCGTTCAGCCAATAGAGTGCGTTCTCGATGAAGAATCGCCGTACGCCGTCGCTGCCCGGTCCGTCGAAATTGATTGCCCGCCCCCAAGGGGTCCGGTAGTGATCTGTGAAATACGGACCGAACTCGCCGAGATAGTTGCCTTCTGGCCCCAGGTGATTGTAGACAACATCCAAAACTACAGCGAGTCCTTCGCGATGTGCGGCGTCCACCAACTTCTTCAAGCCATCGGGCCCACCGTACGCGGAGTGCGGCGCGTAAAGATCCACTCCGTCGTAACCCCAGTTCCGCGCGCCAGGAAACTCGGCGACAGGCATCAGCTCTATCGCCGTGATGCCCAGCGCCTTCAAATGCGCGAGCTTGGAAATCACGCCGGCGAACGTGCCCTCGGGTGTGAACGTCCCGACATGCAACTCGTAAAAGATGTAGTCTTCGAGAGCGATGCCTTTCCATTCATGGTCCGACCATCTGAAAGCGTGCGGATCGACCACTTGCGAGGGGCCGTGTACGCCATTCGGTTGTGAGCGCGACACCGGATCGGGCCGTTCACGCGTCCCATCCAGGACCAATGAATAGCTATCGCCGGGCCGGGCGTCGGCGGCGAAAATTTCAAAATCCTCACCCGCGCGGGTCATCGAAATCAAGCGATCCCCTCTCTTCACCGCGAGCGATTGCACATTGGGCGCCCAGACGCGAAAGTGTACGCCACCGTCCACCAAAGTCGTCGCGCCGTACGGAAAATCAGACATCCGCGCTCGCTGAGTTGGCCAACAACGCCACCGCACAATGCGAAAACACCTGTGCGAGAGGGATCGCGGTTTGGCCGTCGCGGTCCTCCACCACCACCGCGCGCCCAGTGATCACATCGTGGAACGGTTGCTCCGCGAGGCCCTGCGGCAACACCACTGCGGTATTGCCCCAGACATCGCCAGTCGGATGCGGATGGGAATTCCGCAGCTTGAGAAAGAATCTGCCTGCCAGGATAATCGCGGTTTGTTTCTCGAAGCCTCGAGCGAATGCAACCACGTGGTTGGCGCGTCCCCCGGCGGCGGCGAGAGCGCTATAGGTCCCCTGCGCGAAGAGCTGCCGGTGCGTCTTGCGGAACCGCAGGGCCCGGCTGGTGACGTACATCTTGATCGCACCGTCGCACGGATTCGCTACCAGCCGCTCCACCAGCCCAGCGGCGTCTTTCGTAGATTGCTGGTGCAGTTTGGCGAGCATGCCTCTACGCAGCTCGAAATCCACCGGACGCCGGTTATCCGGATCCACCAGGTCCAAGCACCACAGGTCCGTGCCCTGATAGAAATCCGGCATCCCGGGAGCTGTGATTTTCAAAAGCAGTTGCGAAAGAGAGTTCCAAATACCTGCGCTGGCGATGGGCGCTTGAAACTGGCGGAAATCTTCCAAAAACCCGTTTTCCTTCGAAAGAGCCAGTGCGTTGGCGACGAACTCGCGCACCGCTTGATCGTATTCCACATTCGGGCTGATCCAACTGGTATGCACCTTTGCCTCATGCAGCGCCTTCTCCATGTATTGCTGGATGCGTTCCACGTAGATGCCATGTTCCTCCGCATTCATCGGCAGCAGCGGCCAGGTGCCAACCAGAGTCTGATAAAACAAATATTCCTCGTTGGACCCAGGCGAAGGAATGCCCTCCACCTTGGACTTCCACCGGCGATTGATCTCCCGCCAGCGGCGGATGGCCCGATACCATTCTCCAGGCATTTCCGAAAGCACATTGATTCGCGCCCGCACATCTTCACCGCGCTTGGTGTCGTGCGTGGAAGTCGCGTTCATGGTGTTGGGCCAAACCTGCGACCGAATCAGATTTCGGCGGTGAAACGCGTTGAGTGAAACCCCAAACCGCTCCGGCCCGCCGCCTACTTCATTGAGCGACGCGAGTGGATAGTAGCGGTAAAACGCCGTATCCTCCACGCCCTTGGCCATCACCGGCGCGGTCAACTGTTGAAAGCGCATGGCGAAGAGGTGGCGTTCGGCGCGCTGCGCGTCGTCCAGTCCATCCGGATGTTCGAGCAGCAGGATATTCTGGATGAAATCGAAAACCGACTCGCTGATCGCCGGATTGCGCCGCTTGGCTTCCCGAATGGCGATCAGCACCTGCTTGCGATCTTCCGGGTCCACTTCCTTTTGATCGACGTGAATATAGGTGCGGTAAACCGGAAACGTGGTCACCACTTCGCGCAGTGCGTCGCGTAGGTTTTCCAGCGTGAAGTCGCGATACCAGCGGTGCTGTTCGGAAATGCCGTCCAGCTTGCGCGCCAGCACGTTCAACTCGCTCGACATGGCCACCTGCAGGATCAGGCGCTTGCTTTCGCACACCAGATCGTCGAACGGCTTCGACCATCCGGTGAAGCGGCGGTAAAGCTGCTGAAACGCCTTCTCCTTCGAGTGGTCCACGAAAACGCCGTTCAGCAAATTCAGGAAACTGTACCCAGTGGTCCCTTCGATGGCCCAGCCGGTGCGCAATGGCTCGTTGCCCATCAGGATTTTCTCGGCAACAATGTAGAACGTGCGATCGCCACCATTCGCTTTAGCTCCGCCATTTAATCTCGATGATGCCGTCTGCGCCTTCGAAGCGTCCTGCAAGTAGCGGAAATATTTCTCGGGCTCGAACAGCCCATCGGGATGGTCCACTCGTAGCCCGGAGATGTGCCCCTGCTTCACCAAATCGAAAATCAGCGCGTGTACCGCTGAGAACACCTCGGGATCTTCCACCCGAATCGCGGCCAGATCGTTGATGTCGAAAAAGCGGCGATAGTTGATTTCGTCCATCGCCACGCGCCAGAAACTCAGACGATAAGCTTCGCTTTCGAGCAGCCGCTCCAGCCGGTCGAAACTGTGGGGATTACCGCGCTCGCCGTTGATTTCGATTAGTGCGGCATCAATCGCCTCGCCCGCCTGCGGACTTGCTGCCACCAGAGCGGAGAGCCGCCGTTTCACGATCTCTTTCTCCCGTTGCCGCTCGCGGATCTTGGCCTCGTCGGTTTCGGTATTGTCCGGCAAGTGGCTCAGCGCGGTGATGATACTTTCCATCTCCGCCAGGTGCTCGTGTACCGGATCCAGCTTGTCGCGCAGCTTGGCCACCGCTGGTTCCAGAATCAAAGTCCAAGTACGAGGCGCCAGCGGCAGTGGGGTTTCATAGAACGCCACCTGAAACTGTCCATCGGTGTACGCTACCTGGATTTCCTTGTTCTCCAGCACCCGACCGTATTGATCCCCCAGCACCGGCAGCAGGACTTTGTTCGCCAGCTCCGCCTTAGGAGGATGCCACTCGATGTCGAAGGATCGCGCGAACGGGCTGCTGGGGCCGTTTTCCAGAACATCCCACCACCACAAGTTCGACGGGTGCGAGATGCACATGTGATTCGGCACCACGTCGGCGATCAGACCCAGGCCGTGCTTCTGTAGTTCGCCGGAAAGCTTCAAGAACGACTGCTCATCGCCGATCTCCGGATTGAAGCGCGTATGATCCGTGACGTCGTATCCGTGCAAGCTTCCCGGCCGCGCCATCAGGAACGGCGAAGCGTAGATGTCGGTGACGCCCAGCTCATCCAGGTACTCCACCAGCCCGGCTGCCTGCTCAAAAGTAAACGAGCGATTGAACTGCAGCCTGTAAGTGGCGGACGGACTGTATACCGGTTGTGTCGTTCTGCGCTTCATTCTCGTCCTAAGTCGTTGGACTCCACCGCATAAATTACATTACTTAGTAAGTCCCCTCACTATCAAGGCAACGCCCTGAGTCGCGCAGTCGGGTGGCTTGACTTTCACATTGGACAAATCTGAAGATTGTGCATGGCTCCGAATACTGTAGCGCTATCGATCCGGCGATCGGCGTGCGCGGGTTTTCTACGGTCGTCCTTAGTCTTCATTTTCGCCGCCGCCTGCATCGCTGCCGACTTGACCGGCAACTGGGTGGTTTCCATCCCCAATGCCGACGGCACCGCGCGACGGACCTATCTGAACTTGAAGCAGGACGGCGACCACATCGCCGGCACCATTCGACTTACTCAATTCTTTTACACCATCTCCTCCAGCACCGGCGGCCCACAAGGATTCACCATCGTTGCAACCATGAAGGACGGCAACACCGACCGCCGCGTCACCTACGAAGGAAAGCTGGTGAGCGACGACGAGCTGCGAATCTCCACGCGCCGTAATGCCAATTCGCCTCCCGTGGAACAGGTGGCTCATCGCGCGCCCGCGGGCGAAGGCGCACTCCCCGCTCGTCTACCACTCCCTGCGCTGCACAAAGTGCGCGACAACGGACTGGTGCGCACGCCGCCCATGGGCTGGAACAGTTGGAACAAGTTCGCCGGCCGTGTCAACGATGAAATAGTGCGCGGCATTGCCGACGCTATGGCCTCCAACGGCATGCGCGACGCCGGATACATCTACATCAACATCGACGACACCTGGGAAGCCGAGCGCGATGCGAAGGGCAACATTCAATCCAACAAGAAATTCCCCGATATGAAAGCGCTCGCCGATTACGTCCATAGCAAGGGCCTGAAGATCGGCATCTACTCTTCGCCGGGCCCGAATACCTGCGCTGGCTACGAAGGCAGCTACGCGCACGAAGAGCAGGACGCGACAACCTACGCGGCCTGGGGCATCGATTATCTGAAGTACGACTGGTGCGGCGCGCGCACTCTCTACACTGACGACGAGATGCAAGCCCTGTACCAGAAAATGGGCGATGCCTTGCTCGCCACCGGCCGGCCCATCGTCTACAGCCTTTGCCAATACGGCCGTGCGGACGTTTGGAAGTGGGGGCCGGATGTCGGCGGCAATCTGTGGCGCACCACCGGGGACATTCGCGACGCCTGGGACTCCATGACCAGAATCGGATTCTCGCAAAACGATCTCGCGCCCTACGCTAAGCCGGGACATTGGAACGATCCCGACATGCTGGAGATCGGCAATGGTCACATGACCGACACCGAATACAAGACGCACATGAGCCTGTGGTCCATGGTCGCCGCGCCGCTGATCGCCGGCAACGATCTGCGGAACGTGCCGCCTTCGATTTTGGAAATCCTGACCAATCGTGAAGTGATCGCAGTGAATCAGGACAAGGACGGAAAGCAGGGGCAGCGTGCCTGGAAATCGGGCGACCAGGAAATCTGGCTTCGCCAGCTTGCAGGCGGCGATCAAGCAGTAGCGATTTTCAACCGGTCAGCCGAAAGCGCGAACATCACCGTCAAATGGGCGGATCTGGGAATCAAAAAGGACCCGTCAATCGCGAGAGACCTCTGGTCGCATTCCGACGTCAAGCTCACAGGCCAGGATTATTCCACGACCGTCCCCGGCCACGGAGTGGTCCTGCTTCGACTGAACAAGTAACTTCCAAATACACGAAACGCTAAACTGAGCCGCGACCGTGAGGAAGCGGTTGCCGACTCTTTCACACCTTCTTGAATCTACTGCGTACGCTCCAGCATCCGCAAAAGCATCCGCACCGGAATCCTGGCCCATTCCGGTCTCTCACTCAACTCCCGCGCAGTTTCTTCCAGCGCCCGCTCCATCAGAAACGCGTCCAGCAGCGCGCGAATATCGGCATCGTTCTGCGGCAGCAGTGCCGATACACCCGAGCCCTCGAAATAACCCTTCAGGAACAACGCGCTGACCCAATGCGACCAATATCCGGCCCACACCTCGAGTGCGGGAATCACTTCCGGCCGCCGCGTCACGCCCGGCACTTGATCGAAAAACACCGCATGCGCGGCATATTCGAACGAGAGCAGCATGCTGGCCACGTCGCGCAAAGGCGACCGCTTGATCCTCCGTTCGCTCAGCGCACGGTCCGCTTTTCCGCCGAATCCAACAAATATGAAATCCTTGCCGGTGTACAGAAGCTGTTCCAGTCGCAAATCGTCGTGCAGACGGATTCGCATGGCCCCGATCCTCCGCTCTGGAACGGCCCGGAATCGCCGGCGGAGTTGCTCCTGCTGATCCAGCAGCTTCTTGGCCTCGTCCTGCGCCGCGGGCGATGGCAGTGCTTTCAGCCGCTGCCGCAACAGTTGCAATGTCTGTGCGACCAGGCCCATCATGCTGTGGTAAAACGCCTGCCGGGAGTGATCGGTGTAAGGTTCCCGCGCGAAAACCGCATCCGAACCGTCCGAGCTGAGCGCGGCATGCAACTCGGCGGTCCGCCGGCCCAACAGGTGGGCCGAATCGGCATACGCGCCGATCAGCTCATGGACCTGCGGTGGCAACTCGGCATTGCGCAGCTCCAAGGGATGACGATTCTCCTCGGAACCCGCGCGCTCGGATTCCTTGCGCGCCAAAGCGGCCTCGAAGAATTGCCCCAGAGAGTCGAGCGTGTAGTGCCACGCGTCGCCCTGGTTTTGCATAAATCCGTGCAGTGCCGCCACGCTCATCGAGTCGCCGTCGTGCTCGCGATATTCCAGCGTTCCCGTCAGCGGAGCGGCGTGCGGAAAGGCGCGTTCCGTAAGAAAGTTGCCGATTTCGATCTCGGGATGAATCCCCGGCTCGATGCGCCGGTAAATCTTCAGGATGAAGCGGTCGCCGAAAACAATCGACGTATTGGTTTGCTCCGCCCGCAATGCCGACGGTTCCAGCGCCGGATGGCGCTCTCCCCACACCTTGCGAAACGCCCGGTTGTGAGCGCCGGTCAATTCTCCCGCCTTTCCCTTGAAACGCCGCCTCCTGGCAATGGCGCCGAGCAGCGCGTTGCCGAACGCCGGATTCCACACCGCGCTGTACAGCACCCCATCCGCTCCATCGGGGCCTCGCAGGCGCATCACGGAAACATCCGACAACTTGGCCCGCACCTTTGCCGCGTCTTCCCCCACCGCCACCGATCCCGGCAAAAGATAAATCTCCGGATCGCCCTCGCTGTATCCGACCCGCGCCAGCAGAATCTGCGATTGCGTATCTCCGACGCTCAGCATGTCGAGGACGTCGATCGCCCGGACGGTCCGATCCTTGCCCAGAAACCAGCGGCGCGTTTTGAGGTATTCCGGCAGGAGGCGCAACAGCACCGCCAGGCTGCGGCCCTGAAATACTTCGTCAAAAGCTTCCACGGAAACTAGTGGCAAGCCTCCTTCCGCGCCCTCGGTGGCGACGGATTCCTGCCGTACGCGCTTCTGCTCCAGCGACAGCCAGTAGAAACTGAGCGCGCCCAGAGTGAGGATATACGGCTCATCGCCGATCGGCGGAAATTCCGCGCGGCCAAAAATCTCCACCGGCGTCAAGCCTTTCGCTTCCGCCAGGTCCAGCTCCACGTGCTGCGGAAATCGCGAGAGATTTGCCACCACCAGAATGGTTTCCTCCTGGAAGCGGCGGTAGAACGCCAGCACCTTGCGATTCGAGGGGCGCAGGAAATCCAGCGTCCCGCGGCTAAAGGCCTTGAACTGCTTCCGCTGCTCCAGCAGGTGCTTCATCCACCACAGCAGCGAGTGTGGATTGTTCTGCTGCGCCTCCACGTTCACCGATTCATAGTGATACTGCGGATCGATGGTGATAGGCAGATACAGCTTCTGCGGATTCGCTCGCGAGAAGCCGGCGTTGCGGTCGGCGCTCCATTGCATCGGCGTCCGAACTCCGTTGCGGTCGCCGAGATAAATGTTGTCGCCCATACCGATCTCATCGCCGTAGTAGATCACCGGTGTGCCCGGTAGCGAGAAAAGCAGCGCATTCATCAGCTCAATCTTGCGGCGGTCGTTCTCCAACAGCGGCGCCAGACGCCGGCGGATGCCCAGGTTGATGCGCATGGTCCGTTCCTGCGCGTAGACCCGGTACATATAGTCGCGCTCTTCGTCGGTCACCATCTCCAGCGTTAGTTCGTCGTGATTGCGCAGAAACAAAGCCCACTGGCAGGTAGGCGGGATGGCCGGCGTTTCCTGCAGAATCTCCAGCACCGGAAAACGGTCCTCCATGCGGATGGACATAAAGAGGCGCGGCATCAGCGGGAAATGAAACGCCATGTGACATTCGTCGGCGTCGCCGAAATACGCACAAGCGTCCTCCGGCCACTGGTTGGCCTCCGCCAGCAGAACACGCCCTTTGTATTTTGAATCGATGTGGGTACGCAGTTGCTTCAGGAACCAGTGCGTCTCCGGCAGGTTCTCGCAGTTGGTGCCGGGGCGTTCGTACAAGTACGGGACCGCGTCCAGGCGGAACCCGTCGACGCCGAGGTCGAGCCAGAAATCGATCACCTCCAGCACCGCTTCCCGCACGTCCGCGCTGTCGAAGTTGAGATCCGGCTGATGCGAATAAAACCGATGCCAGTAATACGCCTTGGCTACCGGATCCCAGGTCCAGTTCGACGTTTCAAAATCCTTGAAGATGATCCGCGCGTCCTGGTACTTGTCCGCCGTGTCGCTCCAAACATAGAAATCGCGCCAGCGGCTTCCGGGCGGCGCGCGGCGGGCTCGCTGGAACCAGGGATGTTGGTCGGACGTGTGATTGAGCACCACCTCGGTGATCACCCGGATTCCCCGCCGATGCGCATGCCTCAGGAAAGTCTGAAA
>DASQGY010000248.1:0-12034 GCA_035632375.1 Bryobacteraceae bacterium
CACCTCAGCAGAGGGCGCTGTGGACCAATTTCGCCGCAGCCTGGGTGGCATTTGCTAAGACGGGGAATCCCAACCATCCTAAGATCCCGAACTGGCCCGCGTATGAGACGGCCAAGCGCGCCACCATGGTTTTCGATAACGACACGCGCGTAGAGAACGATCCACGGGGTGAGATCCGGAGATTCTGGGATCAGATGCCCGTGCCGAGTGGTCCGCTGGGTTAAGCCGGGGATGCTGGTGAGACTTACTGAACCGCTAGCGTGGCCGAGTCGGTTGCACTGCCCGGCATCGTGATGGTGATCGCGACGCTATCGCCGGTTGGGGCGTTCAGCGGTATCTGGAAATTCACTTGGTACAAGCCCGCAAACCCGGGTGCGATTCCCGAGAACTGCACTTTGGCGGGTTGTCCACCGACGGTGACGGCGGGCTGAGCCACGGTGTAGTAGATCTGGCTGCCGTCGGCCGGCGCCACTTGGCCGGTTGCGAGTGGACTTCCGTTCGGATTGCCGTTTGGTGTCGCCAGACCCAGTCCGGTTGCGTAGAGCTGCACGAAATCGCCGCGCTTGGCCGGTTGTCCGCAACGTGCCGTGACGGCAAGTCCCGCGCACGAAGATAACCCGAGCGCCTGCGCTTGCGAAGCTGGCATGACATACCACGCGGTGTTCGCCAGCAACGCGGCGATGTTATGGCGCGATGTGTTGGAGGGGTCCGGCACTAGAAACATTCCCGGCGCCGCAGGTCCCCCGCTGAGAAAAGTCGCCTTCGATGGACCATTCTGGCTTACTACGGCGACGGCGATGCCATGGACACTTTCCTGAGTTGGCTGTATTTCCGCCGGCACCAGGACGTTAATTTGTCCACCGGAAGCGGCCAGGGCGAAGATCGGTGCGGGCTGGCCGTTGAACAAAACGGAAATGCCGTTGACCTGAGTGCTGGGAAACGCGGACAAATTATCCTGCGTCCCGAAGCCGGTTCCGAACAAACTCATGATAGAGCCAGGGACGAGCGCTGTGGATGCGAAACTTGCCGCGCTCACAACTGCTTTGATCGTGGGCGGGCTGGGCAGCGGCGGCGATCCGATAAATAGCGTCTGCGTGTTACTAGCCGCGTCGCCCACGAAAACGGTTACGGAGGCGGGTCCGTTGGACGCATTCGGAGGAACCACGAAGGACACCTGGTAATTGAGCGCCGGAGATATGGAGTGAGACGCATAGCGTCCAGCGAATATCACCTGTGCCGATGTTCCACCGACGTTCACCGTAACGGGCAGCGAGGTAGGAGTGAAATCGGCTGGTTCCGTTCCCGTGGGGACCGGAGGATTGGTCAGCCCGAGCCCATTCATAAAGGTTGTGATAGTTTCGCCTGGAGAGGCGGGCGCGGCTGGCATTACAGAAACTCCGCTGGTGTGCAGGAACGTCGAGAATGCATCGAACTGCATCGCCGGATCGAGTGCAACAATACTAATCGGAAAAGGTGGCGTCGCGCCTCCTTGATACGAGACCACCACGCTGGTGTTGCCCGGCGAAACCTCTGTTGGGACTTGAACATCAATCTCGAAACCACGATTCAGTTTCCCGTCATTTGCCACCAGCGTGATGTAGGCCGGCACGGTACCGAAGGTGACCGTGAAATCCGCTCTTCGGCCCGACGGAAAGGAGCCATAAATCGCCGCGCCGTCGCCAGGCGAGAACCGTGGCTGGCCGAGCCCATTGACGATGGACGTGATGGCGGAAGTCTGGCCCCAGCAGGCGGAGGTCAGGCTGACAATCAGAAATGCTTGAAGGGTATTCTTAATACGCATCGCTTGCCTTGCGGTTGAAACTCGGAACACTCTAGGGCACAATTGTCAGGCAGTTTAGCACATAGGATAAACTGATATTGATGAGCGAGCCAAATGGCGCCCGCGAACCCGGGAATGATCGGCTGGACCGCATCGAGCGTGCGCTGAATCTCATGCTCGACGACCATATTCGTTTCCGCGAAGAGCATAAGATTCTATTGAGCGCGCAAGTGCTGATGCAAGGCGGGCTGGAAGAGTTACGCAAGAACATGGACTCCCTCACTCGTCAGGTGGAGACTACGAGCGCCAAGGTCGAGCGCATGAGCGACAAAGTCGAGCGCATGAGCGACAAGGTCGATGTGCTGACCGCCGACGTCACAACACTGACAGCCAACGTCGAAGCCATGCGCCAAAACTTCGACCAGCGGTTGAAGCGAATCGAACAACCGTAAACGCTACGGCTCCTCGATTAGCGCACAACGCCGCGGGAACATTTTCATCGAAAGTTTCGTCTACGCTCGCATGTGGCAGGACATACGATTCGGAATTCGCACTCTCGCCCAGAACCCGGGCTTCACCGTGGTGGCCATTACCGCGCTCGCGTTGGGGATCGGAGCCAACGCCACGGTCTTCTCACTGGCCAATGCCATCCTCTTTAAGAACCTGCCCTTCGCCGACAGCGACCGGGTGTTATACATCACCTCCTTCAACCCCAAGAACCCGCGCGGCAACGACGGGATGTCACGCCCCGATTACGACGATCTCCGCGCGCAGGGAAGGTCGTTCAGCGGCCTCGGCGCGGCGTGGCGCGAACGGGTGAATCTGAGCGATGACGCCAACCTGCCGGACAGCTACACTTCGGCGCATATCACCGCCAACAGCTTTGCCCTACTGGGGCAACAGCCTGTCATCGGCCGGCTGTTCGTCGCGGATGATGAAAAGCCGGGAGCCAATCCCGTTGCGATCCTCGGGTTCTCGCTCTGGGAGAAGCGTTACGGCAGGGACCCTTCGGTGATAGGGCGGAAGATTCGGATCGATTCGGTGCCGGCGACCGTGATCGGAGTCACCACGCCGGGCTTCGCTATGCCCGCCGACTCTGAATTGTGGACGCCCTATATCCCGGATCCCAAGGAAAAGCGCCAGAACCGCAACCTGTTGGTCTTTGGAAAGCTCGCGCCAAAAAGCGATCGCCAGGCCGCGCAATCGGAGCTCGCCGTGGTCGCAACGCGTCTCCAAACCCAATACAAGGATACGAACAAGGACATTCGCTTCCAGGTGCAGAGTTTCAATGAAGCCTCACTGCGCGGGCCGATTCGCGTGGTATTTCTAGTTCTTCTGGGAGCAGTCGGGTTTGTGCTCCTGATTGCCTGCGCCAATGTCGCGAACCTGCTGCTGTCGCGAGCGGTGAGTCGCGCACGCGAGATTTCCATACGCGCGGCGCTGGGCGCAGGCCGCTGGCGTGTGGTGCGGCAACTGCTCACCGAAAGCCTGCTGTTGTCGGTGGCGGGCGGCCTCCTTGGTTGGGCCATCGCTTCCTGGGGTATCCGAGCCTTTGACGCCGCCGTCATTCCCACCGGCAAACCAGTGTGGATCAACTTCGCGATGGATTACCGCGCATTCGGCTATCTGGCAGTCATCACACTAATCACGGCGATCCTTTTTGGACTTGCACCGGCGTTGCGGCTCTCG
Organism: Bryobacteraceae bacterium; assembly: GCA_035632375.1. GTDB lineage: Bacteria > Acidobacteriota > Terriglobia > Bryobacterales > Bryobacteraceae > Palsa-89. The sequence continues at coordinate 3,470 of DASQGY010000248.1, forward strand.
CGTATGGACGTGAACGCAGCGCTGAAAGAAGGTGGCCGCGCGGGCAGCGGCATTCGCGGCAAGTATCTTTCGGGCGTCTTGGTGGTGGTGGAGATGACCCTGGCGGTGGTGCTGCTCGCCGGCGCGGGTTTGATGATTCGAAGCTTCCTGCTGGCCTATTCGCGCCCCGCGGGCGTCAATACGACGAACATTCTGACCATGCGGTTGGAACTGCCCACCGCTAAATACGCCAAACCGGCGGATCAGTTGGAATTTCAGCGGCATCTTACCGAGCGCCTCCGCGCGCTCCCCGGCGTGGAAGTTGCGTCCGTGGCCTCCAACCTCTTCGGCAACGGCAACTTCAACTTTCCGTATGAACTGGAGGGCCAGAGCGTGGACCCGGACCACCGCCCGTCCACCAGTTTTCTGTTGGCGGGGGAAGGATACTTCGAGACCTTGCAACTTTCTGCGCGGCGCGGCCGGGTGCTGCATTCGAGCGATCACCTGCCCGGACCGGGCGTGGCTGTGATAAACGAGGCGATGTCCCAGAAGTTGTGGCCCAATCAGGACCCGCTGGGAAAGCGCTTTCGCGTCTACAAAAAGGACACTCCCGGCGATTGGATGACCGTGGTTGGTATCGTTCCCAACGTGCTGCAAAACGGACAGAGGAGCGAGGCCGACCCTACCGCCATTATTCCCTTCCGCCAGGAGCCAAAGGGCTGGATGACGGTGATCGCGCGTACTCGGGTGAGCGCCGGTTCGCTGGGGAACGCGTTCCGACGGGAAGTCCAGGCGATTGACCCGGATTTGCCCGTGCACAATGTGTCCACACTCGACGATGAACTCGCCTTGACCCGCTGGCCATTGCGCGTGTTCGGCAGCATGTTTGCGATTTTCGCCGGCATCGCCCTGCTGCTGGCCACCGTCGGTCTCTACGCGGTGATGGCTTATGGGGTGAATCAGCAGACGCGGGAGATCGGGCTGCGCGTGGCGTTGGGTGCGCCGGCGGCAAGCATTCTGCGCATGGTTTTCAGCTTCGGAATGCGGCAGGCGGCCATTGGTCTGATACTCGGGCTGGCGGCGGCGTTTGGCGTTACGCGCGTGCTATCGGCAATTCTGGTGGGGGTTTCGCCCACAGATCCGCTCACTTATGGATTAGTTGCTGCTGTGCTGGTTGCCTCGGCGACGCTGGGATGCCTGATTCCTGCCCGCCGCGCGATCCGCGTGGATCCGGCGGTTGCGCTGCGGCACGAATAGCTCGGATAGAATAGGGAGCCATGATCTGCTCCCTTCAATATCGTCGGCAGTTTCTGCGATTTTTGGCGGCCAGTCCTGTAGCGGCGCTGTCCGCGTGGCAGGCGCAGAAGGAACCAGGGGTCCTCTCCGATCCCAAGGACGCGCTCAATGTCATAGAGTTCGAAGCAGCGGCGCGACGCGCGATTCCTCCGGCCCACTTCGGCTACATGGCTACCGGCGTAGATGACGATGCCACTATCCAGGCGAATCGCGACGGCTTCAAGCGTATCCAGCTCCGGCCACGCCGCATGCGCGATGTTTCTCATGTCGATATGCGGACCGAACTGTTCGGGACGACGTGGGACTTCCCGATTTTCATTTGCCCCACCGGGAGTCAGCGTGCTTTCCACCCGGATGGCGAGCTGGCCACCGCGCGCGCGGCCCGGTCGAAGAAAGCGCTGCAGATTCTCTCCACGGTGACCACCACTAGCGTGGAAGACGTTGCGCAAGCGCTGGGTCGGCCGCCGTGGTATCAACTTTATCCGACATCGCGCTGGGAGGTGACCGAGAAACTGGTGAAGCGGGCTGAGGCTGCCGGCTGTCCTGCATTGGTTCTTACGGTGGATAACTCCGCCGGCCGGCATGTCGAGACGCAACTGCGGTTCCGGCTTCTCGATTCGCGGCCGTGCGCGTCCTGTCATCCCGCGGCGCCGGGCGCGACTTACCGGAGGAAGCCGATGTTCGACGGAATCGACATGGCCGGGGTGGGCACGCAAAATGCAGCGATGACCTGGGAATTCGTCGACCGCTTGAAAAAGCTGACGCCCATGAAACTGCTGATCAAGGGCATCGAAACGGGCGAGGACGCGGCGCTCTGCCGCGAGCACGGCGCCGACGGAATCGTGGTCTCGAATCACGGCGGACGTGCCGAGGAGAGCGGGCGCGGGACCATCGAATGCCTGCCCGAAGTTATCGACGCGGCTGCGGGTAAGATCCCGGTGTTAATCGACGGCGGCTTCCGCAGAGGCACTGACGTTTTCAAGGCCTTGGCGCTGGGGGCCACCGCGGTAGGCATCGGACGTCCATATTTATGGGGCCTGGGCGCATTCGGACAGGCGGGCGTCGAGCGCGTGCTGGATCTGCTGCGCAACGAGTTGCAACTCATCATGAAGCAGTGCGGGACGCGGTCCATCGCAGAGATTGGCCGGGCATCGATTGTAATGCGGGGGAGCGCGTAGCAATGCACGGCGCTATTCGCATCGCCGTCTTGGCGACGGTGTTGATTGCTGGCCTGTGCCCGCAGACTGCGCCGCGCGTCACCCGCGAGCAGGTAGATCGCTGGATGACGGAGATTTCGAACTGGGGACGCTGGGGCAAAGACGACCAACGCGGTACCCTGAATCTCATTACGCCGCAAAAGCGGCGGCAAGCGCTGCGTCTGGTACGCGATGGCGTTTCGGTTTCGTTGGCTCACATCCTGGACAAAGAGAAATTCCCGGATAACCCGCGGCCGCTCGGCCAGCAGATGACGCTCGATGCCGCCGGCCACGCACTGGACCTGTACACCATCTGGTATCACGGTTCCACCATCACGCATCTCGACGCACTTTGTCATTACTCGGTGGGCGGCAAGATGTACAACGGATTTTCGCGCCAGCAGGTCACGGAATCCGGCTGCGGCGTCCTGGGAATCCAAAACCAGCAGGACGGGATTCTCACGCGTGGCATTCTAGTGGACCTTCCACGTCTAAAGGGCGTCGAGTATCTGGAGCCGGGGACGCCCGTTTACCCGCAAGACTTGGAGGCTTGGGAAAAGTACGCCGGCGTCAAGATCGCGAGCGGCGACGCAGTGTTCTTGCGAACCGGCCGCTGGGTGCGGCGCGCCAAGCTGGGACCGTGGAATGTCGCCACCAGCGCCGCCGGCTTTCATGCATCGGTGATGCCTTGGCTCAAGCGGCGCGATGTCGCGCTGTTGGGCAACGACGCTGTGGAGGATGTGCAGCCATCGGGTGTCGATGGCGTGGCGCGGCCCATCCATCAGCTCGCGATCGTAGCGCTGGGGCTGCCCTTGATCGATGTCATGGATCTGGAGGCGGTGGCGGAGCAAGCCGCGCGGCGGCGCCGTTGGGAATTTCTGGTGACCGTCGCCGCAGTTCCAGTGCCCGGCGGGACGGGATTTCCGGTCAACCCGATCGCCACGTTTTAGCGTAGTCCGTTCGAACGCCTTGCAGGTTCCTTACATCCTGTTAACGTGAATCCCCATTCATCCCGATAACCTCGCCGCCTTCCGGCGCTTCTTTATAGTCGAAAGCTTCGCAAGAAGTTTTCGAGGAAAGAAGGGAGAACGACAATGAGGTTACCGAAAAAACTCGCTTGGTTCACTTTGTCAGCCGCCCTCGCGCTCCCGGGCGCATCGTCTTTGATGGCCCAGGACTGGGGCTATCGCGATACATCTCGCGACCGTCAGGATGTTCGCCGCGACTATCGCGATCTCGATCATGACTACGACCGTGTCGATCGCATGCGCGCCGACATCGCCCGCGACCGCACCCGCCTGAATCAACACATTCGCTTCGGCAACAGCTATGCCGCCGCCGAAGACGCCCGCGATCTGGCGCGCGATCAACAGGCCTTGGACGCGCAACTCCGCGACATCCATCACGACCGCGTCGACATACACCGCGATAGAAATGACATTCGTCGCGACCGCTGGTACCGCGGCTACTAAGCGGTGAGGCAAGTCCGCTCCCTTAACGGTCACGGCTCGGTAACGGTTTCTGAGCCGTGACCGTAAGGGAGCGGTTGGACAGGTTATTTCATCGCAGATCCTAAGTTTCGGCGCGCCGCTCAGGGACATCCTCAGGCCGTAAGTCGAACCGGAGCCGAACCGGACGCAGGCCAGGATGTCCCCGATTCTCGTGGAGTTGCTTACTGCAGAGGGTACTCCACTTTCAGTCCGGGGAAACGCGCGAAGTCCCGGTCATTTGTGCAAAGCGTTGCCCCGTGCTCAATCGCCAGGGCGGCCAAGTGTGCATCCATGATCAACGAACCGCGGATTCTAGACTTCGGGAGCAGCCCGCTCAAGATCCGCCAGTGCCGGTCCGTGGGCCCGACAATAGCTACGTTGTCTCGTTCCAGCCAATCCGTGATAATTGATTTTGCATCATCGAGCTCATAAGGACTCGATAAGATTTTGGGCGTCGTGGCGATTCGCAGGAATGCCAGGATCGTTGACCACGAAAACCCTATAACCTCCGCGCCCGAGAACACCCGCTCCAACCATGACGCGGCCCGGCGATGATCTTTCGACGCCGTGTCGTGCGCGTAGAGCAGCAGGTTTACGTCGATGACGATCGCCGGTAACCGGGGCCCTCAATCTCCTCAATCAAGTCCCACGCCTTGTCGAAACTATAACCGGCCTTGAGACCAAGATTCTTGGCTCGCACTTTGTAGGGCTTGGTTTTGCGCGTTGCCTGATGCGACAGCAGGCCCCGGCGCAGAGTGTCGTTCACCGTTTCCTTGAACGACTTGCCCGACTTCCGCCTCTCGGCTTCCAGCTTCGCCCTGATATCTTCATCTAGCGTAAGTGTAGTTCTGACCGACACGCCTTGATGCTACTCCACAAGCATCACGATGTACAATCACTTCTCGGCCAGCCACGCCAGAAACAACCCGTCCGGCGCCACGTCTTCCCAATACGAAATCTCCCGGCTCGAAACCTTCCGGCAGTGCCGCCCTAACAGCCGCTCCAGTTCCTTCCGCCCAAACCACTTCTCCCACTCCGGCGTCTTCAGCCGGCCCCATTGTTCCGCGTTCTTGTCGATGATTACGATGCGCCCGCCCGGCTTCACCACCCGGCAGATCTCCGCCACCGCTCCATCGATGTCCACGGCGTGCTCCAGCGATTCGGTGGCATACGCGCAATCGAAAGCGCCTGAGCCAAACGGCAGCGCCGTCATCGAGCCCGCACAAGGGTAGATCCCCGCTGGAACGTGCCGCAGCATCGCTTCCGCAAGATCGAATGCAACAATCGACGACTGCGGATTTCGCTCGCGCAGCACCCGCGCAAACCGGCCCTTCCCGCTGCCCACATCCAACACCCGCTTGCCGTTCAAATCGCCGAAGTATTCGAGAATCAACTGGACATGATAGATGCGCGGATCGATGGTGGAAGGAAAATTCTCCTCATCGGCCGCGGCTTCGTTGAAGTGTTGAACGATTTCGTGAGCGACATCGGAGGGTGTGGCCGCGCCAGTCTTAAAGAATCCGCCGATGCTTTTCAGAAAGTTTGTCGGCACTCGCCGCCTACGCTCGCGTCAGGAAAATCGGCAGCCCCGCCTTGTTGGCATAATTCGGCCGGTACCGCTCGGTGTTGTACATCGTCGCCACGTCCACATGCCGCGGCCCAAGCGCCGGATCCGGCATCGGAGTCATGACGTAACAGCCGTTCACCAGCGCCGCCATCAGTCCGCTCTGATTGGCCAGCACGGCTTCCAGCGCCATCGTTCCGAACGTGGATGCAATCAGCTTATCGACGAAGTCGGGCGCGCCGCTGCGCAGATCGTAAGTCAAGTCGCTCACAATGGTCTCTTCCTTCGACTGGCGCTTGATTTCGTCACTCAGCGCTTCCGCCACATTCTCCTTCTTGCGATGCCCGTAAGCGTCCGCCTCCCCATATTCCCGCACCTGGTAGCCTTCCCACTCCGCGCCCTCCGAAAGAATCACCAGGCAGTAGTTGCTCGGATTGTGTTTCTTGTCGGTAACCAGCAGATTGATCAGCTTCTCCAGGTTCACCTTATACTCGGGAATGCAGCAGCGGATGGACGCCACGTACGCCGTGTACAGCGACGTGAAACCCGCATCGCGCCCGAACACGCGGAAAATTCCGATCCGCTCGTGCGAACCCACGGTGGTCCGCTGCCGGTTGATGGCGTCCGTCGCCCGCGTGATCGCCGTCGAAAAACCGATGCAGTACTCGGTGTTCCGCACGTCGTTGTCCATGGTTTTTGGCACGGCGATCACCTTCACGCCCAGCCCGTGAAGCTTCGCCGCGTAACTCAGCGTGTCGTCGCCGCCGATCGCGATCACCGAGTCCAGTCCCAAACAGCCGATGTTCTCCAGCACAGCCGCGCTGATGTCGTACCTGCCGGATTTCTGCGGAAACTCCCGGCCCTTCAAGTGTTCCGGCACAGCCGCCATCTTCGACGGATTGGTCCGGCTGCTGTGCAGCATCGTGCCGCCGTATCGATCGATGGTGCGCGTATTCTCGCGCGTGAGCTCGGTGATGTACCGGTTCTTGCTCTCGGGATCCGTCAGATCGACGTCCGTCAGCCCCTCCCATCCGCGGCGTATTCCATACACCTCGCAATTGTTCTCAGTGGCGCGGTAGGTGACTTCCTTGATGACCGAATTTAGTCCCGGAACATCGCCTCCCCCAGTCAAAATGCCAATGCGCTTAATCGACATCGCTTCTCTCAGTTTGGCACAGCAAGGCCGCTTGGCAGAGAGTGCTTGACATGTCATTTTAGTTTAATCTAAACTATCCACTTGGTATCAAGCGCCACCATCTTGTCCGCCGTCGCTTCCCCCCGCCGCCAGGAGATCCTGCGCCTGGTCTGGCGCCAGGAACTGACCGCCGGAGCCATCCACCGCTCCATGCCCGACGTCACCTTCGGCGCAGTCTCGCTCCAACTTCGCTCCTTGCTGGACGCCGGTCTGCTGGAAGCCCGCTCGGAAAAGCGAAATCGCCTCTATCGCGCCCGCCCACAAGCGCTGGGCGCGTTAGCCGGCATGCTGGAGCGCATGTGGGACGACAAGCTGTGGCGCTTGAAACTCGAAGCCGAGCTCGAAGAAACCCGCCGCGGACCGCGCCCGAACAGGCGCCGCCGCAAGAATCGAAAAGGATAATTATGGAACCCCTGTCGCACCAGTTGAATCGCACCGTCGAGATCAAGGCCAAGCCTGAAACAGTTTTCCGCTTCTTCACCGACAGCGCCCGTTGGGCCAAATGGTGGGGCGCTGGCTCCACCATCGACCCCCGTCCCGGCGGAAAAGTTGTCATCCGGCACCCCAACGGCGTGGAAACCCTGGGCGACGTTCTGGAAATCGCTCCTCCCCGGCGGATCGTCTTCACCTACGGCTACGCCACCGGTCCGATCCCGCCGGGAGGTTCGCGCGTGACCATTCATCTTGAACCGTGCGAAGCCGGCACTCGCCTCAGTCTGCTGCACGAATTCGCCGACTCCACCGCGCGCGATCATCACGTGCAAGGCTGGCGCTTCCAGCTCTCGCTCTTCGCCAATATCGTCGCCGACGAAGCGTACGCCGGCGCAACGGTTGCAGTCGACTCCTGGTTCGAAGCCTGGTCTCTGTCCGACGACCAGGAGCGCGACGATGCCTTCGCCACCGTGGCCGCCCCGGATGTCCGCTTTCACGACCGCTTCAGCGTGCTCGACGGCCTGACTGATCTGTCCGCGCACGCCGGCGCAGCTCAAAAATTCATGCCCGGAATCCACCTGAAGCGGAAGGGCGAAATCCGCCATTGCCAGGGCATGGTCCTAGCCGACTGGATCGCCGCCGGCCCCGATGGCCAGGAACGCATGAGCGGCACGACCCTGTTCGTGCTGAACCCGGACGGTCAGATCAGCTCGGTAACCGGCTTCACGAATCCGCCCGCCGCAAGGTAGCAAGAGTCACTGCTGCTCCGGCTCAAAAACCTCCACCGGAAACGACCTCTTCACAATCTCCCGCGCCTCACCCACTCCCGACACTACACCCGCCCCGATCGCCTGCACCAGCACGTTTCCCGCCGCCGTCGCCTCCGCCGGACCCGACACCACCGTTCGGCCCGTCGCGTTCGCCGCCAACTGATTCAGCAGCCGATTGCGCGATCCGCCGCCAGCGATGTGAACCCGCTCGATGCGCCGTCCAATCAGGCTCTCCAGACTAGACAGCACTTTCCCATAAGTCGCTGCCAGGCTCTCCAGAATCAATCGTGCCATGCCACCCGGCTGTTCCGGCGCAGACTGCCCGTGCGCTCGGCAGTACTCCACAATCCGCTCAGGCATCCGGTCCGGCTCGGGAAACGCGTCGGGATCAATCGTCGCGCCCGTGCTTGGCGCGGCCGCAGCCAAGGTCGAAAGCTCCTCGTAGCTATATTCACGACCGGCAAGCGCCCATGCCCGCCGGCACTCCTGCAGCAGCCACAGCCCCGCAATATTCTTCAGCAGCCGGATCTTCCCCCCGGCGCCCACCTCGTTGGTGAAGTTCAGCTCAAGCGACCGTTCGTTGATCACCGGCGCATCCAGCTCCACCCCCATCAGCGACCAAGTCCCGGAACTGATGTAGCAC
>DASQGY010000249.1:0-12636 GCA_035632375.1 Bryobacteraceae bacterium
GGGCCCAGAAGTTGGCGCAAGGCCTGCGCAGATTGGGCTATGCCGTGACGCTGACTGACGTCTCTATCCAGTGTGCTTCAGAAGCTCAGGCCTGACACCAGAAAAGACACATGACAGAGATACGTTTTCATTGGAGCGGGATAAAATGATCTTCTGCGCTTCCTCGGAATCGATTTCGGCTGGGAAAACAAACCCAGCGGCCTGGCTTCCCTCGACTGGGATGGCGCGGCTCTACACCTCGTCGCGCTTGATCGACTCGACGAGCCCAAAGATATCGTCCATTGGGTCCAGGCTCAGGCGGGGGAAAACGCGGGCATCGGCATCGACGCGCCGATCGTTATTCCTAACGCCGCGGGAATGCGCGTGGCCGATCGCTTGGCCCATTCCTTCTACGGCAAGTATCACGCGGGCGCGTATCCGGCGAGCCGCGCCCGCAGCTTCTGGAAGCGCACCACGGGACTCTCGTCCAGGCTTGTCAGGCTAGGCTTTCGCCACGGCGACGAGCTTTCGGCGAGAATCCCGGGGCGCTTTCAGATCGAAGTTCACCCGCACGCCGCCACCGTCCAATTATTCGCGCTCGATCGCATCGTCAAGTATAAGAAAGGCGCCTTGAGCGCCCGTTCCGCAGAACTCGCCCGGCTGCGCCAGTTGATGCTCGATCGCCTGCCCGCCCTCGTCCCGCCGCTGGCCGCCGACAGCCTGCCAGAAATTCCGCTCCGCGGCGCCGCCTTAAAAGACGTCGAAGATCGCCTCGACGCCGTCATCTCCGCCTACGTCGCCGCTCACTGGTGGTATTGGGGCCGTGAGCGCAATGAAGTCCACGGCGATTGCAAACAAGGCTACATTATTGTTCCGTACCGCCAGACGGCCAAGCCAGCCGCAGCCGATCCCGCCGCCGAGCACAGCGCCGCTCTCGAAGAATCGCAGCTCGATCCCGACCCCATCGCCCAGTTCCGCAAATGGTTCGCCGAAGCAAAAGCCGCCGGAATCGCCGAGCCCCACGCCATGACCCTGGCCACCACCGGCCCCGACGGCCAACCCTCCGCCCGCATGGTCCTGTTGCAGGACTGCACTGGCGACGGCTTCGTCTTCTACACCAACTACAACAGCCGCAAAGCCCGCGAAATGGCCGCCTGCCCCAAAGCCGCACTGGTCTTCTACTGGCACGAGCTGCACCGCCAGGTGCGCATCACCGGATCGGTGACCAAGGCCACGCGTCCCGAGGCCGAAGCCTACTTCGCCACTCGCCCCCGAGGCTCGCAACTCGCCGCCTGGGCCTCCTGGCAAAGTTCGGTAATTCCCGATCGCCCAATGCTGGAAGATCGCATGACGAAACTAGAGGCCAAGTACGACGGCCGCGACGTCCCCGCCCCGCCAAATTGGGGCGGCTACCGCGTGAAGCCGGAAGCCATCGAATTCTGGCAGGGCCGCATCAACCGTCTCCACGACCGCCTGCGTTACGAACGCACGGCCACCGGTTGGAAAATCGACCGCCTCGCACCATAGCTACGGTCCTGGCCTTTCCTACAACCCACAACTTCCAACCCACGACCCAGAACCCACAACCCGCCCGCCCGCCCGCTACTCGCCGACCTGCCGCCGCCGTTCGCCGATTCCTGGTCGATCCAGCCGCCCCCCGCTGTTAGCCTCGAATCATGAATATGGATCGCGATCCGCATTGGGACCGTTGGAGCGAGCGTTGGGAACGTCGTTGGGACCGCCGTTGGGAGCGATGGTCCAACCAAAGCGGCCGGTCAACCGCCTCGGGAGTCGTCATCGGCGTCGCTATCGTGGCCGCCGGATCTGCCCTCCTGCTCGACAACCTGGGCATCATCCACTTCGAAGACATGTGGCGATTCTGGCCCGTCGCCCTCATCATTTGGGGCGTCTCGCGTCTACTCGAAGGGACCTCGCCGGTCCACTGGGTTTGGGGCGGCCTCATCACGCTTGTCGGCGCGCTCTTCCTGCTCGACAATCTCGATCTGATTCCCTTCCGCATCGACTTTGGAGCGCTCATCATTCCTATAGTGATCATCGGATTCGGCATCAGCCTCCTGCTGCGAAATTTCGATTGGAAGCGCCCAGGCGACCAAGGTGCGGCGCCGGCATTCACTAAATCGGACGTCGGCATGGCCGCCATCTTCAGCGGACGCAAAAGCCGCATCGAATCGCCGGACTTCAAAGGTGGCGAGATCATCGCCGTGTTCGGCGGCGTGAAGCTCGATATGCGGCATGCCGGTATCGCCGGCGACCGCGCGGTGATCGGCGTCAATGCCATGTTCGGCGGCGTCGACATCCGCGTCCCCGAGAACTGGAACGTGGTGATGAAAGGCGTCGGGATCTTCGGCGCCTTCGAAGACAAGACCGTCCACACCAAGCCCGATCCCAACGTCAAGAATCCCGAATTGGTCATCACCGGCGTCGGCATATTCGCCGGCGTAAAGGTCGACAATTAGATTCAGGCTAAAACCGCATGCATCCGCTGCTCTTGTCGAGAAGCAGAATCGTTCTCTATCTGCTCGCCTGGGTGCCGGTGGGTGGCTTGCTCGGCTACCTGTTGTGGCAAACCGGCAACCTGAGCGGAGCGGAAGCGATATCCCTCTCCATCCCGCTGTCGCTGTTTTACGCCTTCGTTTGTCTCACGCCCTGGTATCTGCTTCCGTCCGCTACGCGCCAGCCCTGGAAGCTGGTGGTCAATCACGCCGCCGCCAGCATCGTCGCCGGTCTCCTCTGGATCGTCCTGGCCAAGCTTCTCGCCCTGGCGCTCACTCGCTACTTTCCCAACCTCAACAACCGATTCAGCCCTCAACTTCCTCTCGTATTCGGCATCGGTGTTTTGCTATACCTCCTCGCCGTCGCGCTCAACTACGTGCTCTTGTCGGTGGAATCGTCCAAAGAAGCCGAGACGCGCGAGCAGGAAGCCCTCACCTTGGCCCGCGAGGCCGAAATCAAAGCGCTCAAAGCGCAGATCAATCCGCATTTCCTGTTCAACAGCCTCAACTCCATCGCCGCCCTCGCGACCGTCGATGGCGCGCGCGCCCGCGAAATGTGCATCAAGCTCTCCGATTTCCTGCGCAGCACTCTGAGCCTCGGCGAGAAGTCGCGCATTTCGTTCCGCGATGAGCTCGCGCTGGCCAAAGCCTATCTCGACGTCGAGCAGGTCCGCTTCGGCGCCCGGCTGCGCATCGAACTCGATACCGACGGACACTGCGAAGGATGCGTCGTCCCTCCGCTCTTCCTCCAGCCGCTGGTTGAAAACGCCGTCAAGCACGGCATCGCCGGATTAGTCGATGGCGGCGTCATCCGTCTCGAAGCGCAGTGCCACGACGGTTGGCTGCACGTGGAAGTCGCCAACGAGTTCGATCCCGACGCTCCCGCCCCGCGCCGCCACGGTCTGGGCCTGCAAAACGTCCGCGGCCGGCTGCGCGCGCTCTACGAAAACAAGGCGCGCATCGACACCACTGTTTCGAACAACGAATTCCTGGTGCAAGTGGACTTGCCCTGTGCGGAGCACATGTGAACGATGCCCGGAGCACATGTGAGCAATGTACGGAGCACATGTAACATGAAGGGACTATGGCCGGCGAATTGAATGAAGGCGCTCTCATCGCGCACTATCGCATCGTCAGCCGGCTCGGCCAGGGCGGCATGGGCGTCGTTTATCTCGCCGAAGACACGCTCCTCGACCGCCGCGTCGCCCTCAAAGTTCTTCCCCCCGATCTTGCTGCCGACCCCGAACGCATGCACCGCTTCGTTCAGGAAGCGAAACTCGCCTCCGCGCTCAATCATCCCAACGTTGCCTACATCCACGAAATCGGCCAGGACGGAGACTTGCGATTTCTGGCCATGGAATACGTCGAAGGCGAGCCGCTCAGCGCCCGTATCCAGGCCGGCCCGCTCAAGGTCGACGAGATCCTGCGCAGCGGCGCTCAGGTAGCCGACGCGCTCGAGGCCGCGCACTCGAAAGGCATCATCCATCGCGATATCAAGCCGGCCAACCTCATGCTGACCAGCCGCGGTCACGTCAAGGTGCTGGACTTCGGACTGGCCAAATTGGAAAAGCCCCCGCGCGGGAAAAGCGATGACACGCAGTTGCTCACCAGCGCTGGACTGGTCCTCGGAACCGTGCAATATATGAGTCCCGAGCAGGCGCTCGGCCGCGACGTCGATCATCGCGCTGATATCTTCAGCCTGGGCGTCGTCCTCTACGAAATGGCCACCGCGCGACTGCCCTTCGCCGGATCCAATGCGTCCGAAACCATGGCCCGCATCCTCCAGTCGCAGCCCGACGCCATGGCCCGCTTCAACTACGAAATCCCCGAAGAATTCGAGCGCGTCGTCCGCAAATGCCTGGAGAAGGACCCCGAGCGCCGCTATCAATCCGCGCGCGACCTGCTCGTCGACCTGAAAAATCTGGATCGCGATTCCGGCTCCACGCGCGCCGCCGCGCCAACGCCCACAGCCGCAGCCAACCGCCGTATCGCCGCGGTGATTGTCGACGACGAAGAACTCGCCCGCCGGCTGCTCCGCGAATACGCCGAATCATCCGCGGGACTCGAAGTCATCGCCGAATGCAGCAACGGCTTCGAAGCAGTAAAAGTAATCGCCGAGCGCAAACCGGACCTCGTTTTCCTCGACGTTCAGATGCCCAAGCTCGATGGCTTCGAAGTGCTCGAGCTGATCGGCCGCGAAGTCGCCGTCATCTTCGTCACCGCCTACGATCAATACGCCATGAAGGCGTTCGACGCGCATGCCGTCGACTATTTGCTCAAGCCCTTCAGCCTCGATCGTTTTGCGAAAGCGCTCGAGCGCGCCCGCCAGCGTCTCGGCGAACGGATGCCTCCGGCCGAGGATCTCGCCGCCGCCGCCCGCCCCCCGCAGCAGCACTTGCAGCGCATCGTGGTGAAGGACGGCGCGCGCGTGCACATCATCCCGGTCGACCGCCTCGACTACGCCGAAGCCCAGGACGATTACGTCGCCTTGCACAGTCAGGGCAAGAGCTACCTCAAGCAGCAGACCATTTCCAGTCTCGAAACTGCGCTCGACCCCAACCAATTCGTCCGCATTCACCGCTCGTTCATCGTCAACCTCGAACGCATCGCCAAAATCGAGCCTTACGCCAAGGACAGCCGCGTGGCCGTCCTCTCCGACGGCACTCAACTCCAGGTCAGCCGCGCCGGCTACGACCGCCTAAAATCCCTCCTCGGCGAAAAATTCTAAGAATCCGGGGACACGAGGGATACTCTCAGCCCATCCTCCAAACCAAGAATCCGGGGACATGAGGGGATCCTGTCACCCCGTCCTCCAAACTCCAAGAATCCGGGGACATGAGGGGCTCCTGTCCGACCCACCCACAAACGTCCGAAGTCCACTCGTGTCCCCGGATTCTGCCCCCCCCCGACCCCTCCCTGCAAGCTTTCCCCCGCCCGCTAGACTACCTGTTTAGGATGCAACCCGCCTCCAAGGAACAGACCACATTCCTCCGGCTCCTCGACCAGTACCAGCCGGCATTGTGGCGCCTGGTGAACGCTTACGAACAGGATGCGTCCCGCCGCGATGACCTGTTTCAAGAGATCGCGCTAAACGTCTGGCAGGCCCTCCCGCGCTTCCGTGGCGATTCAAGCGAGCGCACCTGGCTTTACCGCATCGCTCACAACGTCGCCATCTCCGGCATGCAGTCCCGCCGCCGAACCGAACGCCGCGAGACGCCGATCGCCGATTCGCTCGATCCGCCCCATGCCGGCGCGCTCTCCGACGAACTGATGGCAGCCCGCGAAAAACACGAAGCGCTTCTCGCTGCGATCCGCGAGCTGCCGGCGTTGGACCGCGGCCTCATCATTCTCCATCTGGAAGGACTGAGCTACCAGGAAATAGAACAGATCGCCGGCTTGTCTGAAAGCGCGATCGGCAGCCGCTTGACCCGGATTCGCGGCCGCCTCACCGAACTCATATGCGAGAAAGGAGCACGTAGATGATTCCCCCCAACAATGAACTGCGCGTTTGGCAAGATGTCTGGCAATCGGACTCCGGCGGTGGCCGTTCCAGCCCCGCCGATCTGGTCCGCAAGTTGGAGCGCCGCGCAAGCGAATTTCGCCGCCGCATATGGCGCAGAAATTTGCGCGAATCGATCGCCGGCCTCGTCGTCTTCTTATTCTTCGGCTTTCTCGCTGCCCGCCAGCCAAACCTGCTCGCCCGCGCCGCCCAAGCCTGGCTCGCCGCTTCCGGCCTGTGGGTCGCTTTCTATATCCATCGCTATTCGAAAGCTGCTCGAACTCCCGCTCCCGACCAAACGCTGTCGTCTTTCCGCCGCTCGCTGCTCGCCGCTTACGATGAACAGATCCGATTATTGCGGGCGGCGAAATACTGGTACATCCTGCCGTTCTGGTTCGGCCTCCTGCTGATTGCCCTCGCGTCCTGGAAAGCTGGAATGGGCCCTGTGCAAGTCGGGCTGTTCCTGCTTTGGATCACGGCGGTGAATGCCGTCGTATGGTGGATAAATGAAGTTCCCGGTGTTCGCAGCATCCGCCGCAAGCGCGACGAGTTGCTCACGTTAATAGGAGAGGATGCCTGATATGAATAAGCGATTCTTCATTCCGTTTCTGCTCGCCGCGGCGGCCATCTGCGCCGGCCTCGACGAAATCAAATCTATCCTCATCAACCGCGTCGATGAAGGCAAGAAAGCCGTCGGCATCGTCGTCGGAACCATCGATGCCAAAGGCCGCCAGGTGATCGGTTACGGCCGCCTCGCCGCCGATAATCCCAAGCAGCCCGATGGCGGCACGTTCTTCGAGATCGGCTCCATTACGAAGGTATTCACCTCGCTCGTCCTCGCCGACATGATCGAGCGCGGCGAAGTGAAGCCCGACGATCCGGTGGCCAAGTTTCTTCCGCCGTCGATGACCGTGCCTAGCCGCAACGGCAAGCAGATCACTCTGCTCGATCTATCCATGCAGATCTCCGGCCTTCCCCGCATGCCGAACAATTTCACCCCCAAAGACTTCGCCAATCCTTACGCCGACTACGATCCGCCCAAGCTCTACGAATTCCTCTCCGGCTACACACTGACGCGCGACATCGGCGAAAAATACGAATACTCGAACGTCGGCGTCGGATTGCTTGGCCACGCCCTGTCGCGCAAGGCCGGCATGAGCTACGAAGAAATGGTCCGCCAGCGGATCTGGAAGCCGCTCGGCATGAACAGCACCACGGTCACGCTTTCCGCCGAACAGCAGAAGCGCATGTCCACCGGTCACAACGCACTATTGCGTCCGGTGAAGAACTGGGATCTGGACGCGCTGGCCGGCGCCGGCGCCATCCGGTCCACCGCCGGCGACATGCTCAAATTCCTGGCCGCCAACATGGAGCTCACCGATTCGCCGCTCAAAGCCGCCATGCGCCGCATGCGCACGGTCCATCACGATACCGGCGTCCCCGATCTCGAGATCATGATGGCCTGGCACGTCTGGCACAAATATGGAACCGACATCGTCTGGCACAACGGCGGCACCGCCGGATTTCGTACTTTCGCCGGATTCGATCCCGCAAAGAAAACCGGCGTCGTCGTCTTGTGCAACACGCAACTCGATTGCGACGACATCGGCCGCCACGTGCTGGAGCCTCAGTGGGAAGTGAAACGTTTTCCCGCCGCCCCGTAACACGGGCATTCCTGTAGCACAGACATTCCTGTCTGTGTTGGGTTTCAGGTGGGGCCAGGCTTTCAGCCTGCAGCGGGCCTTCTGGCCCGCTCCCCGTGGCGCACGCACTCATGCGTGCCGCGCTCACACTCATCTGAGCGCCGAGGCTGCGGTGGGCATTTTTTCAGCAGCTTCATTCTTGCGGGTCTTGGTTTACCCACAACCCGCAGTAGCACAGGCATTCGTGCCTGTGTTGCTTTTGCTTTTCCCACCACCCACAACCCACTTCCCACAACCGCACGAGTGGCGCAGCCACTAGTGCTGCGGCACCAACCGCGCCCGCCCCGCCGCCGACCGCTTGCCTTCAAACCCCGCCGCCCGCAGCGCCGCGCTATCCGCCGCCACCGTCAGCGTCCCCCGCAGCGATCCGTTCTGCAGCCGGACCGGTGCCGTCCAAATCGCTGCCTCGATCTCCCGCCCTTTTCGTGTGACCAACACGCCGCCGTCTCCCTGCGGAAGCGGATGTCCCAGGATCTCGTCGCGGCTCCATCCCAGCAGCCGTTCCGCCGCAGTGTTCCAGTAGATCACCGTGTCATTCAGATCCACAGCGAACGTTGCCAGCGGCGACGCATCCGCCCAGGACGTCGTCTCCAGCGTCGACGGTGTCGCCCCCTTCACCACATCCATGGTCTTTTCGTTCGCTTCCACCAACCGCAGCCGGACCTTCGTATTCGCCCGATCCACGCTCGAAACCTTCAGAATCAGCGCGGCGATCAGATACAGAAAGGCGATGATGAAATCCACCCAGCCCTCGAGTTTCTTGACGCCGGGGAACAACAGTATCCCGCATTCCTTCAGGATGCGGATCGCTTCGTAGACCGCGATCATCCCCAACAACCCGGTGAGCGTCTTGTCCAAACCGCTACGCTGGCGTTTGGCCAGGAACAGGCACCAGAGGATAGTTGCCAGGCACACACAGAGCGCCATTCCCAGCAGCGGGCTAGCGCGAAAGATTTGTGCTAAATACAACAGACCCTCCTGTGGCCTATTTCCGTTCTTAGTTCTGATCGGCCGCAAGACGGTACGGGAATAGTCAGTGGCCGCCTAGTTCGAGGCGGGCGTTCCCCCTATTGTGTCTCGGAAAAGGACTGTAGCCTTAAGTGCTTTTACGGCCCACGGCTGAGACAAAAATGGCCGCCTCGTTCAGTGCGGGCGCTAGAATGAAGCTATGTCTGATGTTCTACGCCTAGCCGGACGCGATTTCCATTCCCGGCTCTTCGTCGGTACCGGGAAGTATCGCAGCTTTCAGGAGATGGCCCGCTGCCATGCCGCTTCGGGCGCCGAAGTGGTCACCGTCGCCGTCCGCCGCGTCAATCTCACCGACAAAACCAAAGAATCGCTGATCGATTACATCGATCGTTCGAAAATGTTCATCCTGCCCAACACCGCAGGCTGCTACACCGCCGACGAAGCGATCCGCACCGCTCGCCTCGCCCGCGAAGTCGGCCTCTCCAACTGGGTCAAACTCGAAGTGATCGGCGATCAAAAGACGCTGTTCCCGGACAATGAAGGACTGCTCGAAGCCACCCGCGTTCTGGTCAAGGAAGGCTTCATCGTACTGCCTTACACCAACGACGATCTGGTCAACGCCCGCAAGCTGGTGGATGCAGGCGCCTCCGCCGTGATGCCGCTCGGTGCCCCGATCGGCTCCGGAATGGGCATTCAGAACACGGCGAACCTCCGCATCATCCGCGAGATCATTCACGAAGTTCCGTTGATCGTCGACGCCGGAGTAGGAACCGCATCCGACGCCGCCATCGCCATGGAGCTCGGTTTCGACGGAGTGCTAATGAACACGGCGATCGCCGAAGCCGAAGATTCCGAAAAGATGGCCACAGCCATGAAACTCGCCGTCGAAAGCGGACGCTTGGCCCATCTCGCCGGCCGCATGCCCAAGAAACTCTACGCCAGCGCCAGCAGCCCGCTCGAAGGAAAAATCACTCGCTCCGCCGCCGGCGACTAAATTTTGTAGCACAGGCATTCGTGCCTGTGTTGATTTTGGTTTTGTTGTGGGGTCAGGCTTTTAGCCTGCCGCCGGGCTTCTGCCCGGCGTCGGCCTCACTACATCGTCCGCGTCACCTTACTAATCGTCCTCGGCTGATCCGGATTCAACCCCTTCTCCCCCGCCAGCGACGCAGCAAAAACCTGCGCCGGAATAATGTACGGAATCGGCGTGTAAATCTCCTCCAGCGCCACCGGCACCTCGATCGCGTTCTTCCCCATCCCCATCGCCTCGGAATTGCTCCGATCCGTGATCAACAGCGTCTCCGCCCTCAACGCGGCTAGCTTCTCCACCATCTCGCGCATCCCCGCCCACGTAACTCCCGACGGCGTAAACAGGAACGCTGGAAATGACTGCTCCACCATCGCAATCGGCCCGTGCATCAGATCCGCGCTTGAAAACCGCTCGGCGATCACATAGCACGTCTCCATCAGCTTCAGCGCGAACTCGAACGCGTTCGCATAATTCAACCCGCGCCCCAGCACCACAGCGTGATCCATGAAACGGTAGCGCTCGGCATGACGCGCGATCTGCGGCTCCAGACTCACCGACTGGCTGGCCCAATCCGGCAATCGCTCCAGATTGTCCGGCGAAATCCGTCCGCCCAGCGCATACGCCAGCAGATACAGCATCAGCAGTTGCCCGGTGTAAGTCTTGGTCGCGGCGACGCTCTGCTCCCGCCCCGCATGCACCAGAAAAACGTGCTCGGCGATCCGCGCCATCGCGCTCGACGCTTCGTTCGTCACTCCGATCGTCCGCGCCCCCTGCTCCCGCGCGCGCTCCAGCACCAGATTCGTGTCCGTCGATTCGCCCGATTGCGAAATCGCGATGGTCAGCACGCCATCGAACCGGAACGGCGCCTGGTACAGCGTGAAAATCGACGGCGCCGCCAGCGATACCGGAATGCCCGTCGTGATTTCCAGCAAGTATCGGCCGAACTGCGCCGCGTTATCCGATGTCCCGCGCGCCGCCAGAAGGATCATCCTCGGCCGCTCGTGCTCCAACATCGCCCGCAGCTTCTCGATCGGCCCGCGCTCGGCCTTGAGTGTCCGCTCCAGCGCCCCCGGCTGCTCGCGAATCTCCTCCAACATTTTCGACATGGTCTGTATCAAGCAGTAGCACAGGCATTCGTGCCTGTGTTGCCTGTTTCAAGCAAAGGATGCGCCGCAGGCGCCACAACGCTTTTCTACCACCTACCACCCATCACATAGCGCAGCTCGTGGGGCCGTCCCCCCGGACGGCGCGCCGACACCTCGTCGGCGCCCTTCGCGGCCGCAAAGTGCCCCAACGCTTTTCCCACAACCCACGACCTACAACCTACATCCGCGCGGGCCACGGCCCGCGCTCCCGCCCGCGCTAGTAATTTCCCGGCAGCCTAGTCTCCGTCCCACACCACGCCCGCCACGTCGGCAACTCCGTCGGCGGCTCGATCAACAAATGCGGCTTCAGCACAATCAGCGTCTCGCTGTGATCCGTCGTCACCTTGTTGCTGCGCAAAAACGGAATCGCGCTCACCCCCGGAATTCCCGTGATCGTCCGCGCCTCCGACCCGCTGATCAATCCCGCGATCACCGCCCACTCCCCCGTCCGCACCCGCACCTTCGATTCGTACTTCCGGCTCGAAATGATCGGAATGCCGTCCACGGCCCCCGCGCCCAGCAGCTTGAACTCCGCATCTACATCCATCGATATCTCATCGGTGCCGTGCACGTGCGGCGTCACTTTCAGCACCAGCCCCAGATCCTCGAAATTGAACGTCGGCGGCGGCGTGAACACGCGCCCAGTCCCCGATGTCGCCCCGAAATAGCCATTGGTAACGATCGGATACTTGTCGCCCACATGGAGCGACGACGCCGTCCCATCTTCCGCCACCACCTCGGTACTTAATAAGGTCGTCGCGCTCGATTTCGCGACGTTCGCGAACAATTGCGCGCTGGTGATGCCGATCCCCACCAGGCTCGCCCCGCCTCCGAACGTCAGAAACTGGCCGAAGCCCGAAGGAATCGCCGATGGTATTACCGAGCGGCCCCTAAAAAAACTCACCAGCGGAAACATCGTCGGCACCGTCAGCCCGTAGCTCAGCGACGATGTCTTGTCCATCGTCAGGATCTCCACTTCCACCGCCACTTCCGCGCGCGGCCGCAGCAAATCCATCAACACTTTTTCCGCCAGCCGCACTTTGGTCACGCGATCGCGAATCAAAATCAAGTGCCGCTGCGTATCCACCATCAGCT
The DNA here is from genome assembly GCA_035632375.1 of Bryobacteraceae bacterium. GTDB lineage: Bacteria > Acidobacteriota > Terriglobia > Bryobacterales > Bryobacteraceae > Palsa-89. Next base: position 11,931 of record DASQGY010000249.1, read on the forward strand.
TCTGGATGTCCAGAATCCCGCGCACCGCCACGCTCACCTCTTGCAGCTCTTGCACCGATTCCGTCTCCGGGAAGGGAATCACCACCGCCGCCGTCCCCTCGAACTCGGTGCGCTTCTGCGGCGAATCGTTCGCCACAAAAATCAGCCGCTCGCTCACCGGCGTCAGGAAAGAATTCGTCGCCATTTCGAGCCCGCGCAGCGTCTCCCGGTAGTCCGCCCCGTTCAACTGGAACCGCGTATTGCGCGTCGGCTGATATTGCGTATCGAACACCACCATCAGCCCCAGCGTTTTCGACACCTGCTCCCAAAGCGATTTCGAATCGCCGTTCAAATCGAAATCACGCTTGCCCGGCGCGACCTTCAACTCCGGCGGCGGCAGCGGTTTCCGCGATTCCTCCAGGTCCCGCATGTTGATCGATCCGAAGAGCCTCTTGTCCACCGGCTCTGGAGTCAACTGCACGGCAGCCGTCTGCACACCGTTCATCAGGCTGGCCAGCGGACGTGTCGCCTGCGCCCGCTCCCAATATGTAAGGTTGCTCGGATCCGCCGCCGCCGCTTCGGCATATAGCAGGTACGCTCGCACCGGCTGCCCCGCCTTCTCCGCTTTCAGCCCGTCCTTGAAGAGTTGCTCCGCCGTTGGACCCGCAAAAGCTAGTCCGGACAACGCCATAGCGCAGACGACCAGCCGCATGCCGGGAACGCTCCG
>DASQGY010000250.1:0-2906 GCA_035632375.1 Bryobacteraceae bacterium
ACATGGTGTTGTGGGCGGCGCTCTCCAACAGCTATGGCTTGTCGCTAGACTACCAGATTGCAGCGATCCATCCGCTCTGTCTCAGGCACGCTTGACAAGATATGGTGAAATCACTATGTTCATAGTAACGGATGACCGACGAGCCGCTCCTGAAGCCGGTGATCTGGGTCAGTACGAGCCTGAAGGATCTGCGGGCGTTTCCCGAGCCGGTCCAGGATCATATGGGTTAGGCCCTGTACATTGCCCAGCGCGGCGACAAGCACCGCGACACCAAGACGCTGAGCGGGTTCGGCGAGGCTGGAGTTATAGAAGTAATCACGGATTTCCGGAGCGACACGTTCCGGGTCGTGTACACGGTTCGTCACCGGGACGCGGTCTACGTGCTCCATGCGTTCCAGAAGAAATCGAAGACCGGGCGCAAGACGCCGCGCCGCGACATGGAACTGATCGAACAGCGCCTGCGCGAGGCTGAAAAGATTGCGAAGGGAAGGGGCCATGCGTAAGAGGAAAGCCGAGGTTGGGAGCCGGAACGTCTTCAAGGACCTCGGCGTGCCGAATGCCGAGGCTCACCTGGTCAAGGCGCAACTCGTGTACAAGATCGATAGCATCATCAAGAAGCGTGGTCTGAAACAGGTCGAGGCCGGGAAACTCTTCGGTATCCCGCAGCCGGACGTCTCAAAGATGCTTAGGGGCGAGTTCCGGCAGTTCTCGGTCGAACGGCTTCTGCGGTTCCTGGTCGCTCTCAATCATGATGTCCAGATCGTCGTCAGGCCGCACCGCAGCCACAGAGGGGGAGCGGCATTGCATGTTTCCTGAAACCGGGCAACGAACAAAACCACCTACCTTATGTCGAGTCCTTCTTCATCGGATGGAAACGAAGGCGCCGGCACTTGATCGATGATCCTGAACAGCGCCGTGTTCGCCCCAATCCCCAGCGCCAAACCGCAATCACCACCACTGAATCCGAGCTTCTGGCGAGACCGCATATGCCTCAACCTATCCCTGTCTTAGACCGCTTTCCTTAGTTCACCTTAGGCGACCTGAGCCGGCGGCGTAGCGCCCGAAACGCTGCAATCAAAAGAACTAAGCGGCCAGTATCTGACGGAATCACGACGGTCTAGTACGAAAGTTCGTCAGTGATCCTCGGGTTTCGTTTAGGTTCTCTGCCCGATTGGTCCACTCGCCTTTCCCACTTAGACTGCAATTGGACGTTATGAATCAGCCAATGCTCGCAACCAGACCGATCAAGACCCACTACTCTGAACACGAAGCGGCCGAAGAGCTGGGCGTGTCAGTGGACCAACTGCGCACCATGATCCGCAGTCACATTGTCGAAACCGATGAAGAGTTGAACAATGTCGGCGTGGCCAGTTTCCAGCCGTCCGATCTGCTGATTCTCAAGATCCTCTCCGGCCTGAAGTTGAGTCCCATATCTCCGGGTTCAGGAGCGTAGGCGGACGCCGGCCTTCCAGAGCAGCCACTGCGTTGCGGGCCGCTAACATCGACATTTCTCTCCTCGTATCCACCGACGCGCTGGCAATGTGCGGCGCTACCACTACGTTCGCGACCTCCAGTAGCGCCGGATTCGCTTCCGGCTCCCACATGAAACCGTGCAGGCTCCGTTGGCTACTGGCCGCAAGCGAAATTGCAGGTAGTTGTGAACTGGTTCGAGGAACTGAGGCAAGCAACGGCCGGAAAGTAGACCAAGGATTTGCCGGACGATTTTCATACTACAGCCTTGCCGGGAGGTGATTGCCCAGAACGCAGAGACCGGGCGCCGTCGATCACCGTGGTGCTGAACTGGACCGCGGCGCTGAAGAAATAGGCAGAAAGCCGCGGGTAAGTATTGATTGGCCGCCTACTTCGCGGACATTCCGCCCGGGAAGTCGCCTACACTTCCCCTACGTTTCCGCGGCTCCTCAACTCTGCGCTAAGTGCAGAATTTGAAAGAGTAGTGTCTGAGTACGTCGCCATCCGTCCATTCGGTCGGATGTTGGCATTCCAGCGGATTCTTGGCGCGAAAGGGATGTTCGCGTCAGTTATCGATGCCCGCAGCCTCGGCCGTCCTTCTGAGGTGCTCGCTGATAATCCGGTTCAATGTTGAGCCGGATTCGAAGTGTTTGCAGCGATCGCGCGCTATTCCAGCCGCAAGGCATCCGTGGGGCTCACGTTCGACGCTCGCCAAGCGGGTATGAATGCTGCCGCGAGCCCGCCGGCGGCCAGGATGGCGGCAGCGGCGGCGACGGTTCCGGGGTCGGTCGCGGTGACGCCGAACAACTGGGATTGGATGAGTTTGCCGAGGGCGGCAACGCAAGGGAGCGCGATGGCCATCCCGGCGGCGATCATAATGACGGCATCGCGCAGGACGAGGCGAATCGCCGAACCGCCCGTTGCGCCGAGCGCGAGGCGGATGCCGATTTCGCGAGTCCGGCGGGTGACTACGAAGGACATCACTCCGTAGAGCCCGATCAACGAGAGTAGCAGGGCCAGTACGCCGAAGCTGACGGAGAGCGCGGCGAGCATGCGCTCGGTGGTAAGCGAGCGATTGACCTGCTCGTCCAGAGTGCGGAACCAAAGGATCGGCAAATGCGGGTCGTCCTGGCGGACCAGGCGGCGGATGGAGGAAATGGCCTGCTCGGGAGCGCCGCGAACCTTGATATAGAAGGTCGCGCCGGAATCGTCGTGTTGGAAGAGCGGGAAGAAGACCTGCTCAGAGTGATCGCGGAGACCGCGATAGCTCATGTCGGCGACGACACCGACGATGACGCTATTGGGCACGACGGTCGAGCTACCGCCCCGGGCGATGAGCACGCCGAGGGGATTGCGTCCGGCCAGATAGCGCTTGACGAAGGACTGGTTCACAATGGCCGTGTGGGGAGCAATCTGGCCCGAGGGATTGGTGTCGC